>JADFGU010000143.1 GCA_022567535.1 Planctomycetota bacterium
GGCCAGCGAGGCGAACCGGACCGAGCCGGTGATGAGCGCGTGGGTGCCGATGAGGATGTCCAGGTCGCCCGAGGCGGTGCGTGCGAGGATGGATTCGCGCTGTGCGGCGGGCGTGGCGCCGGTGAGCAGCTCGATCCGCACGCGGGAGCCCTGGAGCATGTCGGAAATGGACGCGAAGTGCTGCTCGGCGAGCAGTTCGGTGGGGGCCATGAGTGCGCCCTGGTGCTCGCTGGCGACGGCCATGAGCATGGCGTAGACGGCGACGACGGTCTTGCCGCTGCCGACGTCGCCCTGGACGAGACGATTGGTGGGGACGCTGGCCGACAGATCGCGCGCGATCTCGGCGACGACCTTGTCCTGCTCGGGGGTGAGTGTGAAGGGGAAGCGCTCTCGGATGTGGCGGTCGATGGCGCCGCTGAAGCGCAGGGGTGGAGCACGCAGGGCGTGGCGCAGGTGCCTGCGCTTCATCTGAAGGCCCAGTTGCAGCAGGAGCAGTTCGTCGTAGGCGAGTCGGCGGCGGGCCTGAGCGAATGCGTCCTCGTCGCGCGGGGCGTGCATCATGCGGTAGGCCTCGCGCAGCTCGGGCAGGGCGCGCTCGTCGCGGTACGGGGCGGGGAGGTGGTCGTCGATCAGCGGGAGCGCGTCTTCGAGGACGGCGGCGACTGCGGACTCGATCTCGTGCGAGCTGACGCGCTCGCCGGCGGGGTAGACGGGGCGGTATCGTTCGTCGCCCTGTGGTGGTTCGTCGCGTTGGTCGAGGATCTCGAACCTTGGGTTTGCGATCTGGAGGCCCGGACCGCGCGACTTGGCCAGCCCCTGCACACGCAGCCTGTGCCCGGGCATGATGGTGTCACGGAGGTATGTCTGGTTGAACCAGACGAGGTCGAGGCGACCTGTGTGATCGATGAGGACGGCCTCGAAGCGACCCTTGCGGCCGGTTGCGTAGCCGCGCACGCCCGCCACGCGCGTCGCGGTGACCTCACCGCGTGCAGAGACGATGCGTCCGGGCTGTATGTCGGCGATGTGGGTTTCGGCCTCGTGGCGTTCGTGGCGGGTGGGGACATGGGCGATCAGGCGACCGACGTTGGTGAGCCCGAGGGTGCCCAGGGCGCCGGCTCGGCCGGTGCCGATGGCGGCCACGTCGCGCAGGGGCGTTGTGAGCGTCAGGCTCATGAATCAAGCGTAGGGACGGGTGCAGACGGCGCCGAGTGGGCGGTGGAATCAGAGCGACGTCAGGTGGCGTCCCTCAGGGCAGTTGGAGTCGAGCCGGGCGATTGTCGTCGGCGTCGAGCACACCGTTTGTTCGGACGAACGTGGTGCGGGTCGGCCCGAGCGCTGCGGTCTGCACGGATCCGAGGCGCGAATGTCACGGGCGGCGCTGCGGTGGCGATTGTGCTACCCTAGCCGCTCGTGGCGTCGAGAATCTGTCGCGGCTGGACCTTGGCCGGAGCACTCTGTATGTCGCTGATCGTGACCGGAACCGTGGGCATCGACACCGTCTACACGCCGCACGAGGGGCACCGCGAGGGCGTGCTCGGGGGGAGCTGCACGTACTTCGCGGCGGCAGCGTCGTTCTACGGGCCGGTGCGGATCGTCGGGGCTGTGGGCGACGACTTTCCCGACGAGCTGCGGGCGACGCTGGACGGGTTTCCCGAGATCGACACGGCGGGGTTGGAGGTTCGGGCCGGGTCGAAGACGTTTCGGTGGGGCGGCAAGTATGCGGAGAACATGGACACGCGCGAGACGCTGTTCACAGAGCTTGGCGTGCTCGAGGAGATGCCGCCCAAGATCCCCGATGCGTATCG
Organism: Planctomycetota bacterium; assembly: GCA_022567535.1. GTDB lineage: Bacteria > Planctomycetota > Phycisphaerae > Phycisphaerales > UBA1924 > JADFGU01. Next base: position 1,806 of record JADFGU010000143.1, read on the forward strand.
CGACTCGCGGTTCGTGTTTCTGGCCAACACGCACCCGGCGGTGCAGCTGGAGATGCTCGCGAGCTTTCCCGATCGCGCGCTGGTGGTGGCGGACACGATGGACCTGTGGATCGACACGGCCCGCGACGAGCTGCACGAGCTGCTCACACGCGTCGATGGGCTGGTGCTGAACTTCGACGAGGCGGAGCAGTTCACGGGGCGGCGCAACACGGTTTCGGCGGCGCGGCGGATCCTGGAGCTTGGGCCGAGGTTCGTGGTGGTCAAGAAGGGCGAGCACGGGTGCATCTTTGTGCATCGTGACGGGATCGCGGCGCTGCCGGCGTACCCGGCGGAGCGGGTGGTTGACCCGACGGGGGCGGGCGACTCGTTCGCGGGTGGGATGATGGGTTTCATCGCGGCCGAGGCCGGGCGAGGGGTCCAAGACGAGCCGGCGTCGTTCGAGACCATCCGCCGGGCGCTGGCGCACGGCACGGTCATCGCGAGCTTCAACATCGAGTCATTCAGTCTGGACCGGCTCACGACGCTCACGCGGGAGGACGTGGTCGAACGGTACGGCGAGTTCATAAAGATGGTGCGCGTGGATTGAGGGAGGGGGAAGTGCTGGGGCGGTCAGGCGTCGCGCCGGGCCGGGTCGATCTCGCGGAGATACTCCCAGGTGTAGATCCCGGTCGAGTGGCCGTCGGTGAAGGTGAAATTGATGGCGTAGTTGCCGACCAGTTCCGCGTGTGCGATGGCGATCTGACCGCTGCCGGCGGCTGCGGCGGGCAGGATCGTGAGCGGGTTGGCTTCCATCTGCTCGCGAAGCTGGCGCATGTCGGCCGACGGCGACATCCTGCGCAGGTAGGCCACGGAGTAGTAGGAGGTCTTGCCGTCGGACCACTGGACGGTCAGCCCGCGGTCTTTCTTGACGTCGAGATGCTTTGGTGTGATGGAGGTCATGCGTGGGATGCGGCGAACGGTCGACTCCGTCATTTCGTCACTCTGTCACTCTGTCACTCCGTCTCTCCGTCACTCCGTGGGAATGGCAGGTGGAGAGGACCCCCTGCTCGCGCAGGGGGCTCTGTTTTCGTCACTCCGTCACTCCGTCACTCCGTCACTCTGTCACTCCGTCTCTTCGTCTCTTACCCCTTCGTCGCTCCGTCGCTTCGTCGCTTCGTCGCTTTCTCCCCAAGCCTATCCTGCTCGGATGACCGCCACGCCGTTTGCCGACCGATTGTTCGATGCGATTGAGTGTGTCGGCTCGGCTGCGTGCGTGGGTCTGGACCCGGACGTGGCGCGGCTGCCCGGGGGGCTTGGGGAGAAGTCGCCGGCCGAGGCGATCGAGGTGTTCTCGCTGGGTGTGCTGGAGGAGATCGTTCCGGGGGGTCGGCCGATCGTCCCGGCGGTCAAGGTGCAATCCGCGTGCTACGAGCGGTACGGGAGCGCGGGCGTCGCTGCGCTGGAGCGGACGATCGAGCGGGCCAACGAGCTGGGGCTGGTGGTGATCCTCGACGCCAAGCGCGGGGATATCGGCGTGTCGGCGCGCCACTATGCGGCTTCGGCGGTTGGCATGGGCGCGCACGCGATCACCGTCAACGCGTACCTCGGCCCGGAGACGGTCGAGCCGTACCTCGACGCGGGGCTGGGTGTGTTCGTGCTGGTGCGCACGAGCAACCCTGACAGCGACGCGGTGCAATCGGTGCGGCTGGAGGATGGTCGGACGGTTGCCGAGATGATGGGCGGGCATGTCGCGGCGCTTGGGACCAGGTTCATGGGCGGGTGCGGGTACAGCAGCGTGGGCGCGGTGGTGGGTGCGACCAAACCGGGCGACGCCGGGGCGATGCGGCGGTGCATGCCGAGGCAGTTCTTTCTCGTCCCGGGATTTGGCGCGCAGGGTGGGACGGTGGAGACGGTGCGCGGGCTGGTCGACGAGCGCGGTGGGGGCGTGCTCGTCAGCGCCAGCCGAAGCGTGATCTACGCCGCCGAGACTGATGGGGCGCACTGGCGGGCATCCGTCCGGAGCGCCGCGTCGGCCTTTGCCGACGAAATGCGCGCACTGGGGTAAGGGAGGGAGAGCATGGCTGGCGGCTCAATTGATCTCTGCCTGCGATACCGGGCGCGTTACGGCGTGACCACGGCTGCGCCCGAGGGCGCGATCTACCTCAGAAACGCGTGCATCGACAGCGATGAGCGGGAGTGCCTGTTCCTGCACCCGCCCCATTCGGTCTCGTTCGAGCTTGCGAACCGCGACCTGTACCTGTCCTTTGCGATCGCGATGGCGCCCGAGTGCTGGGCCGAGCGTTCCGGAGCGTGCACCTTCATCGTGGCCACGGAGGATGAGACTGTTTTTTCGGACACGATCGATGTCGCGGTGAACCCGGCGCACCGGCGATGGCACCCTCGGGGCGTGTTCATCCCCGCGTCACCGGGCGGCGGCGCGTCCCGCGCGATCACGCTTCGAACCGAATCGCCGGGTGGGCTGGACTTTCGCTGGGCGCTGTGGGGGCGGCCGGTTGCGACTGTGTTCGATCCTGCCGACCGATGGGCGGATCACGCGTCGCTTGCGCCCGACGACGAGTTGGCTGACCACGTTCGGGCGACGGAGATCGATCGGCTGCTCTCGTGCGACTGCGAGAAGATCAACCTCGGCTGCGGCGGGTTCGCGCTTGACGGCTGGACGAACATCGACGGCGGCGACGGCGTGCTGTACCGGCCTCCTGACGACGAACGGGTCATCGCGCTGGACGCGCTGCGGGCGTTGAAGGCGCTGCCCGGGGGCGTGGCCCGGTGCATCTCGAGCGAGCACTTTTTCGAGCATTTCACTCGGCAGGACGGGTATCGGATTCTTGAAGAGTCGCTGCGGGTGCTTCGGCCGGGCGGCGTGATTCGCATCCACATGCCCGACCTGGCGCAGATCGTCCGCTTATATCTCGATCAGATTCCCGAGGCCGACTGGGAGAGCGTGCAGAAGCCACACCGCCGGGTCCACCTCTCGCTCACCGTCGATCCGTACGGTCGCCTCCTGCCGCGCGAGGACTACACGAGGGCGATCATGATCAACAACGGCTTCCACATGGACGGCCATCGGTTCGTGTACGACTTTGAGACCATCAAGCAGTGCCTGGAGCTGGCGGGGTTTGTGAACGTTGAGCGGGCCGAGTTTGGGCAGTCTCGCCACGAGTTTCTGCGCGGCATCGATCGTCACGACGGGGGCGAGACGGGCAAGTCATGGATTCCGGGTCTGGCGCTGATCGTCGAGGGGAGCAAGGCCGAGCGGTAGTCCGGTGGTCACAAGGATGCAAGTCGGCGCACGGACCGGCGGTCCCGCCGGAAGCGTCGCTGACGCTGACGGCGACGGGGAAGATGCGTCCGTCGATGCCCATATCCCCGACCTGCCGCTAGAAGGGCTCTTTTAGTTTTAGAAGAGTTCTGAGCCGAACAGGGACGCCGAATGAACCGGCGATCTGGCTGTTTGTCGCCTCGGCCTCGCTGAGTCTTTGCCGGAGTTCCGGTGTGATCGCCGCAAGACGTTCGACGATTCCCATCCTCTGCTTGGCCATAGCGAAACTCCTGGAGTCGAGAAACGCCTGGACGGCCCCCGACGCGACGAGTTGTGCGGTTTGCTGCTTGCTGTTCAAGGCCGTGAAGATGGTCTCGGCCACATCACTCAATGCTGCTTCGTTGAACGGAACGCCTTGTAGCTTGCCCATCAGCCCGTACGGGTCGTTGCCGGCTCGTATCGGAACCACGGGGAGTCCCCGCCCGAGCACGAAGCCACTCTCCTGATCGGCCCACAGGCTACCGTGAAAATCGTCCGTCACCAACGCGAGCAGGCAGTGACAAGATCCCAGTGCGGTCTCAATCTCGCGCCGCCACTCCAACGTGGGCTCGATGTCCTCGTGCGCCACAAAGACATCGCAGCCGTACGCTTCTAACTCCACCTTCAGTGAGGCGGCTTGCGTCTTGTGCTTCGATGTGTGGCTGAGAAAGCACCGGCAGAAACCAGCCGCCCAGAGGCGCCGCTCCGCCTCCGGGTCGGTAGGCAGAGACGAACTGGGGAGGTTGAAGTGTGTAGCAAGCTCTTGCAGCGTCTCGTCCGTCCCCTGTCGGAGCCTGGCGATGAAGTGGTCCGTTGGACTAGCGTCCTCAGACATATTTACATGCTTGAAGCGAAACTCGTTCAGCGTCAAATAGGCAATCTCCGGTCGTACATGGCACAGTGCGGCCACGAGTTGCTGAATGAGATTGACTCGCTCGGACTTGGTCATTGGTCAGCGCCAGTCAGAGGGGTAGTAGAAACTCCCCATGGGCTTGAGGACGCGGGCGAGTTGCTGGCCCCCAACGTGGCCGCATGGAGTCGATGTACGCCTGCGTGCTGGCGTGGCGGTCCTCGAAGGAGCGCTTCTCCTTGGTCTCGCCCCAGAACACCTCGTAGTTGCGGTTGCTGTTGAACGGCGGGTCGATGTAGATCAGGTCCACGCAGCCGTCGGGCAGCTTGGCCAGTTGATCGAGGCAGTCGCCGCAATAGATGATGC
>JADFGU010000144.1 GCA_022567535.1 Planctomycetota bacterium
TGGTCGCCGGTGTTGACGCCGAGGGCGGCGAAGCCGTCGGCGCCGCTGAGCGCCGAGGCGTCGAGCGAGGCGCCGAAGGCGGCGGCCTTGCCGAACACCAGCAGGTCGATCCCGAACGGGTTGAGCGGATCGTCGCGCACCGGCTGGTCAAACCGCACGATCAGTTCACCTCCCTCGCCGATCGACACGATCTCGTCGGGCTCCCATGCGGCGTTGAAGGGCGTCACCGCGCCAGGGAACCCGCCCGACACACCCGTGAACCGCGTCGGCTCTCCCAGCGCAACGGCCGCGGTGGTGTACCCGGGCGTCGCGTTCGATCCCGGCACGTACGAGACGATCGTGTTCGCCCACGGATTGCTCTGACCCGTCGCCGCCGGCCCAAGCGCGGACAGCGCGACTATCGCTCCAAAAAATATCGCTCTGTTCATCCGTTCGCTCCCGGCGCTGATCGCGCCCGAATCATCCCGAATCGCGCGGGACGGCCCCCGGTGTGACAGGTCGTGCGCTCGCGCGGGGTGTTGGTCGCCGTCATGCCCGGCGCGGGGGACACGCGCCAAGGCCGCCGGGCGCCCCTGCTCGCGAGGGCGAACCACTAGCGCGTCATCGGCAGGTCTTCCGGCTCAGGGCTTCACGGATCCGGCCTTCCCATCCGGCGGCAGATCGCCCGACAGTGGCTCACTTTGGATCCGCGCTGGTGCCCTTCACGGCGGCGCGTCCGCGGCGGTTTTCAACCGCGCTTCCCTCTTTCGGCCCGACCTCGGAGAAAAAAGGGTCGGGCACCCATGACATTTGCAGCGTAGCCCACACCCGGCGTCCCTGTCAACCCACCGCCGTGGCTATCATTCCCAATGCCGCTCTGCTTTGCTCGAATGCGCCTGCCCGCACTGATTCTCTCGCTTGCCGCGGTTTCCGCGCTGCCCCCGGGATGCTCCACCATGTCGAATCAACCGCCAACGCAACCCTCCCGCGCCGTTGTGGCCGTTCAGTTCCTGTATTTCGACGGCTGCCCCATGACGCCCAGGATGCGTGCGAGTCTTCACGCGGCCGCCGAACGCATCGGCCCGCATGTCCAGGTCGCCGAAGTCGATCTGCGGTCGCTGCCGGACGATGACCTCCGCCGCGGGTACGGCTCGCCCACCGTTCTGGTCTTCGATGAGGATCTCGCCGGACAGCCCAGTCCGGGTGCCACCGAACTCGCCTGCCGCATCTACTCATCCGGCCTGCCGGACTCGACCGAGATCGAGCGCCTGATCAACCTGCGCGTCGCGGCCCACGATGAGAGTCCCAACTGATCGGCCTGCTCAGTACTCGACCAACTCCACCTCGATCCCGTCCGGGTCGAAGAAGTACGCCCGGCGACCCGGCTCGTAGTGATCCACCAGGGAGTACTCGATCCCCCGCCCCTTGAGCCACTCCAGCAGCGCGTCCAGCCGGTCCACGACCAGCCCGAAGTGGTTGAGCCCGGGCGACTTGTAATCGTTGGGCGCCTTTCCGTCCGCCGGCGACTGGAACATCGCGATGTACTGCCGATCGTCGCCGACATGGGCCGCCGGCGTCCCGCTGTCCGTCGTGCCCCGCCACCGGACCTTGTACCCGAGCAGATCAGCGTAGAACTCCACCGATCGGTCCAGGTTCGTCACGGTCATGTTTACATGTTCGAGAAACATGCCGCACCTCCTTTCGTTGCACAACGATAGCCCAACGGCACCGAGGCCGAGTCTACAGGCCGCCCCACACGCGCAGCGGCGGGGTGTGTCCCGACTGAGATCACCTGCCGCCACCATTGTGTTCCCACGTCATGCAACCCACGCCACACCGTGCCGCACTTCGTTCGCCAAGCCCTCGCTCGCGCTTGGGCCTCTTTATCTGACGCCTTTCTCACTTCATGCTCTTGGCCCCCCTCCGTCCATCTCATTCTCCCCCTCCGTCGCTCCGTCGCTTCGTCGTCGTCCCTACCCTCCCTCATGCTCGGCCCGAGCGAATCCACCCGCCCCTTGCTGGCCGTGTGCGTCGGCAACACGCGCACGCGCTTCGGCCGTTTCGAGCGCGCAGAACTGCTCGAATCCCACGCCTTGGCCAACGATGACCCCGCGCTCGCCGGTGAGTTGCACATGCTCGCCGTGGGCGACAACAGCTCAGCCGCGGTCGTCTTCGCCTCCGTGAACGACCCCGTGCGGGACCGGCTAATCGAGTCCCTTGACAAGTCGTGTGGCTCACCGGCGATCCGGCTCGGGGTCGATCTGCCCATCCCACTGAAGCACACACTCGCCGACGCGAGCACGCTCGGCCAGGATCGCGCCCTCAACGCACTGGCCGCGTACGCCAAGACGGAGCAGGCCTGCGTTGTCATCGATGCGGGCACCGCTGTCACCGTCGATTTCGTCGACGGCACGGGCACGTTCCACGGCGGTGCGATCGCGCCGGGTGTGCGGATGATGCTCTGCGCTCTCAACGAGCACACCGCCGCCCTGCCCGAGGTCGCGTTCGATCCGCGCCCGCTGGCCGAGGGCGACACGCCGTTCGGCCGAGACACGCCGGAAGCGATGCTCAAGGGCGCCGCCGCCGCCGTGCGAGGCATGGTTCGCGAGCTCATCGAGCGCTATGCGCAGTTCTACGAGGCGTACCCGCAGATCATCGCGACCGGCGGCGACGCGCTCACGCTCTTCGGCGACGGCGACCTGGTCGAGCACATCGTGCCGGACCTGCAACTGCTCGGTGTCCGCGCCGCCGTCGCCGACGCGGTCAACGCCGACCCCGTCGAATGACCGCTCCGGTCGCGAGCCCGTCGGGCGATGTCCGCTGGCGGATCGCCACACCGCCGCGCGCCGCCGCCATCGCCATCGTCGAACTCTTCTGCACCGACCCCGCTGCGCTCGACGCGGCGCTCGCAACTCTCGGCGTGGCGCCGCTGCAGCCGGGCGACGTTCAACTGCGCGACCTCGGAGGCGTCGACCGCGGGCTCGCCTGCCGCTGGTCGCCCCGGCTCGTTCACCTGATGCCCCACGGCGGATCGGCGGTCGTGCGAAGACTGCTCGAAGCGCTCACGAGCGCCGGCATCACGCAGGCGGGCCGCACACCATCGGCCGACGCCTACCCCGAGGCCGCCGATGAGATCGAGGCCCGTATGCTCGCCACGCTCGCCCGCTCACAGAGCCCGCTGGCGGTGGATCTGCTGCTCGATCAGCCGAGGCGCTGGCGCAAGCACGGCGATGCGCAGATCGCACCGGCGGTGCTCGGTCGGCTCATCGATCCGCCCCTGGTCGTGGTGCGAGGCCCGCCCAACGTCGGGAAGTCGACGCTGGTCAACGCGCTGGTCGGCCGCGCGGTTTCGATCGTCGCCGATCAGCCCGGCACGACCCGCGATCACGTGGGCGTCACGGCCGAGCTGGCCGGGCTGGTCGTCCGCCTTCTCGACTTGCCGGGCGAGCCTGCGGGCGCGACGGGGGTGGAGGCCGAGGCCATCGACCTCGCCGCGAACCTCGCCGAGCACGCCGACCTCACGCTCCTGTGCGGCGATCGCGCCCACCCGCCGTTCGCCGACCGTCCAGACACCCGGTCGCTCCGTGTCGCTCTCAAGGCCGACCTGGACCGATCGGACTGGACCGCCGAGCTTCATGTGTCGTCCGCCACAGGCACCGGGCTCTCGACGCTGGTTCAGACCATGCGGGACCGGCTCGTCCCGCCCGAGGCCCTGGCCGACCCGCGCCCCTGGAAGTTCTGGGCGCTGCCCGATTGATCGGGCCCCGCAGCGATCCGCCTCCCTCGCGGCCATATCATCCCGCTCCGGCGGCCCGAACCCAATGCCGCAACGACCAGCTCTCAACCCCGGATCCCAGCGATGGACGAACGACAACAACAGATCAAAGAGGGCGCCGGCCTCGACGAGTCGCGCCTCAATCAGGACTTCATCGACCTGCTTCGCAAGTGGAGCACGCCGGTCCTGCTCGTCGGCGCCATCATCGCGTTTTCGTACTTCGGCTACCAGCGGTGGCAGCAGTACCGGATCTCCGGCGTCGACATCGCCTTCAGCGTGTACGAGGGCGTGCGCACGTCCGGCTCGCCGCTGCCGAGCCAGTTCACGACCGTCTCGGCGGAGTACGGCGATGTCCGCGCGCTCGGGCTCATGGCGGACCTCGACGCTGCCGACGCCTGCATGCTCGCCGTGCGCCGAGGCGTCATGCCCGGGCTCATCGTGCTGGGGGACGGCACGATCGTGTTTCCGGACGGCGTGGTCCCCGAAGAGGACGTCAAGACGCTCGTGGACGAGGACGACCGCGCGTCGTTCCTCTCCCAGGCCGAGTCTCTCTACCGCTCCGTGATCGAACGCACGCGGGATGACGAGGCGAAGCGGCTGTTCGCCGTCGGCGGCGCGTTCGGGCTCGCCGCCGTCGCCGAAGCGCGCACAGAACTGGACAACGCCAGGGCCCTGCTCGAGCGCGCCGCCACGCTCGCCGAAGAGGGCGGCTTCGACGCACACGTCCTGATCGCCCGCACGCGCATCGACTCTCTGGACGAGCTCGCCCACCCGCCGGTGCTCTATAGCGCCGACACCCTGCCCACGCTCCATCCGCCCGAGCCCGACGAGCCCGATGAGCCGACCGATGTCGATCCTGCCGACCCCGCCGATGCGCCGGCCCAGGGCGAGCCCGATCCGGCCGAGCCCGGCAGCGATCCACCTCCCCCGGTATGACCCAGGACGATCAGTTCCTGCTCCCCGGCGGCAAGCTCGATCCCGATGCGCTCCGCCACGCAGTCGAGCAGGCTGCCGACGACGAACGCCCGCTCCCGAGGGTTCGTTTCGAGATTGCCCGACCCAATCTCAAGTCGCGCCTCGACCGCTACCTCACCTCGCGCATCACCTTCATGAGCCGAAACCAGCTGCAGCGCCTGGTCGACTCGGGCGCGGCGACCGTCAACGGCCGCAGCGCGAAGTCATCCACCAGGGTCAAGTTCGGCGACGTTATCGAGCTGACCATCCCGCCCCCGCCGAGCAAGGAGATCCTGCCCGAGCGCATGCCGCTGAGCGTCCTGCACGAGGACGAGCACATCCTCGTCCTCAACAAGAACGCCGACATCATCGTCCACCCCGCGCGCGCAGAGCTCTCCGGCACGCTCATCAACGCGCTGGCGTGGCATTTCCAGAACGCCTCGGATGCCGGCGGCGGACTGTCAACGCTCGGCGAAGACTTCGCACGCCCCGGCGTCGTCCATCGCCTGGACCGCCACACCTCCGGCTGCATCGTCTTCGCCAAAACCGACGAGGCCCACTGGAAGCTCGCACGACAGTTCGAGCTCCGCCGCGTCGAGAAGCGCTACCTGGCCCTCGTCCAGGGCTGGCCCGAGCCCGCCGCGGGCGTCATCGACCTGCCCATCGGCCCACACCCGTCGCGCGAGAAGGGCTACCGCGAGAAGCACGTCATCCGACACGACGGGCTGGGCAAACCCTCCGTCACCATCTACCGCACGCGCGAGCGATACCGCCTGCGCGTCCTCGGCGCACCCGGGCAGCACTTCGCCCTGGTCGAACTCGAACTCAAGACCGGCCGAACCCACCAGATCCGCGTCCACCTCGCACACCTGGGCCACCCGATCGTCGCCGACGACATGTACGGCGGTCGGCCTCTCGTGGCAGGGAGCGGATCCGGTCACGATCCGCGACGGGAAGGGAGCGGTTCCGGTGCCGAACCGGCGCCAAAGAGAAGCGCGCCGGAGACGCATGCCATCATCGCCCACCAGGCTTTGCACGCCGCCCTGCTTGCCTTTGACCATCCGATCACACATAAACACATGACGTTCACCGCTCCGGTCCGCGCCGACTTCGCCGCCGCCTTGTCGCACTTGCGTGAGTGTGGGCAGACCGATCGGCTGCCGGGCGACGGGACGCTTGTGGATCTGTCAGCGGCGCTGGGGCAGTGACGGCGCGTACACTGCCTCAACCCGTGAGGATTCGCGGAACCGCGCTCGGCGTGAACAGGAAGAACGTTTCCCCGCGCTGGCTGCCGCCCCTCCTATCCTTTCACCATGCGCACGCCTTTGGCCTACATTCTCCTGCTCGTCGGCCTGCTCATCGTCCTGTCAGGAATCGGGTGGGCGCTCTTTCAACTCATGGGGATCTATGGCGCCGTGCTCAATGACCCGCTCGCCCAGCCCGCGGGCGCGGAGGCCGACGTGTCGCGCAGAATGCTCATCGGCGTCGCGGTCGGCGCCTCGGGAATCATCCCGTTCCTGGTCGGCATGCAACTGCTCCGACGCGCCCATCGTCGCGCGCGCGCGACGCATCCGTGAATCCCGCGATCCCTCCCTCCC
>JADFGU010000145.1:0-4363 GCA_022567535.1 Planctomycetota bacterium
CATCGCTCGATCCACCTGCAGTCAAGAGCGTGTCGACATCGCCTCATGACCGGTCGATGTCGCGCCTGCCCGTGCCGCTCACGGTGATTCAGGCTTTGCCGCCATCCACTCCGCTCGACCGTAATCAGCCACCCACCCAACTCATCGACTCGTTCGGCCGCGTCATCCGCGACCTGCGGCTGAGCATCACCGACCGGTGCAACTTCCGCTGTGTGTATTGCATGGATCCCGATGTGACGTTCGCGCCCCGGGACGAGCTGCTCACGATCGACGAGCACCTGGACATCGCCCGCGTGGCTGTGCGATTGGGCGTGACGAAAGTCCGCATCACCGGCGGCGAGCCGGCGCTGCACCCGGGGCTCATCGACCTCATCCGGGGCCTCGCCGGGTTCAACGTCGATGGCAGCCTGGACATCGCGATCACGACCAACGGCTCGTTCCTCGATGCATCGACCGCCGGCCGATGGCGCGAGGCCGGGCTCACGCGCGTCACCCTCAGCCTCGACTCGCTCCGCCAGGACCGCTTCGCTGCGATCACGCGGTCGAACGCGACTGTTGACGATGTTCTGGCGGGGATCGAAGCGGCCAAGAACGCCGGACTTGATCCGGTGCGCGTGAATGCGGTCATCGTGCGCGGGGTCAACGAGGACGAACTGGTCGATCTTGCCCAACTTGCCCGCCGACTTGCGATCGACGTTCGGCTGATCGAGTACATGCCGCTCGACTCGGCCCATGCGTGGGAGCGCACAAAGGTCGTACCCGCGACCGAGATGCTCGAGCGCATCGGCAGTGTGTATCCGCTTACGCCAATCGGCCGCGACACCACGTCGAGCCCGGCGACGGTCTTTCGCTTCAGCGACCAGCCGGCAAACAGTTCCGGGCGTATTGGCATCATCGCGTCGGTCACGCGCTCGTTCTGCAGCACGTGCTCGCGTCTGCGCATCACCGCTGACGGCAAGGTCCGACCGTGTCTCTTCGCCCACGACGAATGGGACATCCGCCCTCTATTGCGTACACCATCCGACTCTGGCGCTCTCTCTGTCCCCTCCCCCGTCGCCGACGGGGGAGGGGCCGAGCGCAGCGAGGCAGAGGGGGTTCTCTTCCCTCCCCCGCGTGCGGGGGAGGTGCCGAGTCTTCGAGGCGGAGGGGGTCTTCCGTCGGTGCCCAACGCACACAGAAACGGCACACACGATTCACACGCTCCCGATCCGTCCCGCGACGCGGCCATCGCCCGCTTCCTCGCCGACGCTGTCTACGCCAAGACCGCCGGCCACATCATCGACTCCCCCGACTTCCGCCAGCCCGCCCGCACGATGTCGGCGATCGGGGGGTGAAGGAGAAGGCATCAGGCACTAGGCATCAGGCAATAGGCAAGGCGGGGAAAGGCGTGAGGCACCAGGCACTAGAAGAGACGACGAAGCACGCAGGGAAAAGAGCCAGCGCGGGTTCTTCGGTACGTCGGATCTCCGAGCCGACTTCTTTGGTGGGATAGTTCTCTGAGCTGTCTGTTCGATTCTGTTCGACGCAACAAGGGGAACGGAGAAAGACAAACTCTCAATGCCTCGATACTCAATGGAACAATTCAGTCATCAAGCACAAAGTCAATCAGCGGCGACATCGCAATCCACGCACTGGCGAACAGATCGACAGCCCTTGCCGAACGAATAACAGGGTAGGCATAGGAAAAATGCACTTCGACGCCAAGTTGAATGTTTGACCGCTTGTGAGTCATGACTTCGTACATGGCGCTGATCCACTGAGGCTGGTACTTCGCCTCGCGGCGCTTGCCGGGAATGATCGTCCGCAGGTCCGCCTCTGCTCTTGCATCGAGTTTTCCGGCGGAACGCTGGCTCGGATAGTGTCGTTGCACCGCGTAAAGCACCGCTCTGGAGTCCTTGGACCGACGAAGAACCGGACGGAGTCGCTTCTCAATATCACAAAGGACGTCAATGAACCCCTCCTCGCCAACTTTCTTGAGCCTGGTTCGAAACCCGCCCCGGACACCGTTGGGAATCGTGATCGCGGCCCCAGCTTCGTTCTGCCCCAGGCCCATCGTCAGGTGAGGAAAGTCTGTAAAGTTCTTTGCGCCGCGGGCGATCATCAGCGGAATAAAATTCCACACACCGACGCCTCCGCGACCTGTAATCGCGGAGCGCCGCTCGCCCTTAGGATCGATCCCAATGTCTCGAAGGTCCTTTCTTTTCTGAAGCTCGTCGCCGAGCAGCCGTATGCGGCGTTTGCCTTCGCGATAGGTGTATGGATTTTCCGTGTCGAAACGTAGTCCGTCAAACATGGTGAGTGTCCCTCGAATGGAGTAGTCGTCAGCGATCATGCGGGACTCGAACGATTCCATGTAGTCAGTGAACGTCCGGGCCCATCCTGACGAGTCAGGTCGTTTGCGAAACCAGGCGTACAGCTCCCGCCAGGATCGGTGCGTTGTCTTTGCTGGAAGCCTCTTCGGTGGGTCGTCAACGGAGAGAAGAAGGAGATACGGATTGTCAAACTCATGTCGATTGGCTGTGGCGATGTGCCGCCGAAGCTGCCCGGGAGAGACGCCCGCCTGCACCTTCGCCTCGATCAGCAGCAACCAGCCGTCGTCGGTGAACACACAGGCATCGGGCAGACCGGTCCCCTCGCCCTCATCGCCTGAGAGGGCTTCGCCCGGCACCTGTTGCTCCGTGATGCGCAGTTGGCTGAGTGGTGGAACGGCCTGGCATCCGGCCCACCTGAGAAACGGCCTCAAAAGCGATCGGTCCCCATCAAGGGTGCAGACGAGCGCGTGGGTGAGCCGGTTCTCTGGTTGCGTGTACTGATCAAAGACGTTTCTCATGCTACGCCATTATCGTCGAAGGGCAGCAAGATTGCAAAGAGCAATCCAGGTGGGGCGGACACGCCAGACAGTCGGCTCGGAGAGCCGACCTGCCCCCGCGACTGATGAGTTGAACAGACAGCTCGGAGAGCTATCCCACCAAAGACAGTCGGCTCGGAGATCCGACCTACCTTTCCGCGGCTTTCCAGATCGGCACGTCGTGCTTCATTCGGTCGATGAACTCGTCCATCGCGGCCAGCGCCTGTTTGCGGTGGGGCGACCCGATCGTCAGGCGAAACGAGACCTCGCCTATGCGTACTCGACCGCGGCTGTGCTGGACCCTCATGCGCGCCAGGCCGTGACGCGCGCACACGTCCTGGGCCAACTTTGTCAGTTCCATTGTCGCCATGGGCTCGTAGGCTGTGTAGATAAGTGCGTCAATGCGCTGCCCGTCCTCTTCGGCGCGCACGATGCCCTCAAACACCAGCACCGCTCCGGTTTGGCTGGTAGAAGAGGTTTCGGGTGTTGTATGGCTTGAGAGCCCGCGCTGGCGCTTGGGCCTCTTTGTGCTGTGGGCTTCGCTTCTCTTTGTGTTTGCGTCGTGTGCACCGGCCACGGGCGCGTTGCTCTGGGACGCTGCCGGGAGGGGGCCGTCGGTAATAGATACCTCGACGGTCATCCGCCCGACACCAGGCCGATCAGGGCGACTTCATCACCCTCGGCGATCTCAGTCTCGTCTGTCGCGTACGAATTGTTGACCGCGAACCGGGCGTGGGACAGGAGTGGTTCTAAAGAGGGGCACGCCGCCGCCAGCGCCCGGCGCACGGCTGCACAGTCCGACCCGCCCGCTACTTCAACAACCACCGACGGCTCACCCGCCGCGTCCGCCTCCGCTCCGAAAAGTTTTACTATTACGTCCATCACCAATCCTATCCTACACAGGCTCGCCCTCCGCACCCTCCTCCCGAGGGGAGAGGGAGCCGGAGACGGAGGCCCTCACCCCGGCCCTCTCCCAAGGGGAGAGGGAGGTGGAGACGAACGATGTCGATCCCCAAGCCTTATGTCGAGATGAAGGAGCAGCAGCCGGCTCTTGTCGGTGCGTACGAGCAGTTCGGTGAGGCGTGCGCGCAGGCCGGCCCGTTGGACGCCAAGGCGATTGCGCTGGTCAAGCTGGGCATCTCGATCGGGGCGGGTCTCGAGGGGGCTGCCCATTCACACACGCGCAAGGCTTTGGCTGCGGGCTGGACGGCTGAGCATCTCCGCCACGCTGCGATCATTGCTGCGCCCACCATCGGCTTTCCTGCGATGATGCGTGCCCGCGGGTGGATCGAAGACGTGGTGGCCAAGGGCTGACCATGCCGACCAAGGTTCCGCACACTCTTGACGCCCCGCAGGCGGAGTCGCCCGAGCACGCGATCCGCCTGCTGCTCGAGCACGCGCAGCCGGTGGCGACTGAGCGCGTGGCGCTCGACCATGCCCACGGTCGGGTCCTGGCGGAGCAGATCCGTGCCGATCGTGCGAGCCCGGCGGCGGACGTGAGCGCGATGGATGGCT
>JADFGU010000145.1:4373-6295 GCA_022567535.1 Planctomycetota bacterium
GCGACGCGGGTACGCTCCCGGTTCTGGCTGACATTCCCGCGGGAGTCGAGCCGATCGACATGCCCGCCGGCGGGGTGGTGCGCGTGATGACCGGCTCGTGCGTTCCTGCCGGGGCGGGCCTTGTCGTCAAGCGCGAAGACGTCGACGAGCAGCCCGACGCGATCACGATCGACCCCGCACTCGCGGCCAACCTGCGGCCCGGGCTCAACATCCGCCGACGGGGCGAGAACATTGAGGCCGACGAATCCATCGCGAACCGGGGCGTTGAGATCACGTCCGCTCTGATCGGCGTGCTGGCGTCGTTCGGCCATCACAGGGTCGAGGTCTACCGCAGGGTCAAGGTGGCGATTCTCACCACCGGCGATGAGGTCGTGCCGGCTGACGTTTCGCCCAGGCCCTGGCAGCTGCACGACTCGAACGGCCCGACCCTGGCCGCTTTCTTCGCTGGCGCGTCGTGGATCGCACCCGCTGCGGCTGTCCACGTGCGCGATGACCGGGGCGCGATCCGCGCCGAAATCGCGAGCGCACTGGAGCACGCCGATGTGCTCGTGCTCAGCGGCGGGGTGTCGATGGGCGATCGCGATTATGTGCCGGCGGTGCTGCGGGAGGTTGGCGCGCGGACACTGTTCCACGGGGTTCCGCAGCGTCCGGGCCGACCCACGCTGGCCGCGGTGTCGATCGACGGACAGCCCATCGTCGCGCTGCCGGGCAACCCGGTCTCGGTGGCGGTCACAGCGCGTCGGCTGGTGCGGCCGGTGCTGCACGCGCTGGGCGGCCTGACGCGCACGCCGTCGCCGCGAACCGTCACGCTTGTCAACCCCGATGGAAAATCACTGCCGCTGTGGTGGCATCGGCTGGTGCGGCTGGTGCCGGGCGGGCTGGCCGAGTCTGTCGGCACTAAGGGCTCGGGCGACCTGGTCTCGGCGGCCCGGGCGGACGGATTTGTGGTGATCCCGCCGGGCGAACCCGGGCCCGGCCCGTTCGAGTTCCACCCCTGGACGCTGTAATTATAAAGCCATGACCAACGACCGCACCAAGCTCACGCACACCGACGAGGCCGGCAAGGCGCGCATGGTCGATGTCTCGGGCAAGAAGATCACCGAGCGGGTCGCGGTGGTTGAGGCGCGGGTGCGCGTCGCGGCCGCGCTGGCCGAGTGCATACGCGACAACACGCTCAAGAAGGGGGACGTGCTGGGCGTGGCGCGATTGGCCGGCATACAGGCCGCCAAACGCACGGACGAGCTCATCCCGCTGTGCCACTCGGTCCCGCTGGAGGCGATCGAGGTTCAGCTCGGGCTCGAGGGCGAGCAGGTTGTGATTCTCGCCACAGCCAGGGCGACGTGGAAGACGGGTGTTGAGATGGAAGCCTTCACCGCCGCCGCCGTCGCGGCGCTCACCGTCGTCGACATGGGAAAGGCGATCGATCGCGGCATTGTCATCGAGTCGATCCGTCTGATCGAGAAGAAGGGCGGGCGTTCGGGCCACTACATCGCCGGGGATCGCCCATGACCGGTCCGGCGCGCTTCGGGTTTGCGGTGCTGACCATCAGCGACCGTTGCTCGCGCGGCGAGGCTGAGGACACGTCCGGGCCCGCGCTCATCGCGCTGCTCGAGGACACGTTCGGCGCTCGGCTGCACGGGTCCAGGTGCGTCCCGGACGAGACGGAGCGGATCCAGCCGGCGATCCGGGCGTGGGTCGAGGCGGGCGTTGACCTGATCCTGACGACGGGCGGCACGGGGCTGGCGCCGCGCGACATCACGCCCGAAGCCGTCGCCCCCATGCTCGACAAGCCCGCGCCGAACCTGCTCGAGCTCGCGCGGCTGCGGTGCCTGGACAAGACGCCGAACACCTATCTGTCGCGCGGGATCGCCGGCGTCGTCGGCCGCACGCTGGTCATCACGCTGCCTGGCTCGCGCGTGGCG
>JADFGU010000146.1 GCA_022567535.1 Planctomycetota bacterium
CCCTGATCTACGCCGGGGCCCAAAAGAACCTCGGGCCGTCGGGTACGGCCCTGATCATTATCCGCAAGGATTTCATGGAGACCGGCAAGGACGGTCTGCCCATCATGTTTGATTACCGCCAGCATGCCGCGAGCGGCTCCTGCCTCAACACGCCCCCCGCGTTCGGCGTGTACATTGTCGGGCAGGTCTTCAAGTGGATCATCGCTCAGGACGGACTCAAGACGATGGCCGAACGCAACAGCGAAAAGGCGAGTGTGCTGTACGACACGATCGACAAATCGTCGTTCTTTCGAGGCACTGCGCGGGAGGACAGCCGTTCCAAGATGAACGTCTGCTTCCGGGCGCCCAGCGCGGAGTTGGAGAAGAAGTTCATCGCCGAGGCCACCGCGAGAGGGTTCAGCGGGCTCAAGGGGCACCGCAGCGTGGGCGGCATGCGGGCGAGCATTTACAACGCCTTTCCGGCGGCGGGATGCGAGGCCCTGGCGGAGTTCATGCGCGAGTTCGAGGCGGCGAACGGCTGACACCGGTCATCGAAGCCGCTCGTCGATACGCTCGATGACTTCGGCGGTCGTGATGCGCTCCATCAGGGCGACGTTGGCGCCAACCTTGTGGTCGATTCGGTCGTCGGGCGTGACGTGCTGAATCACATCCGCACGCCGGCCGTATGGTCCCACGCGCGCAACCCGCGTCGGGCCGTAGAGGGCGATCAGAGGGCGGTCGAAACCCACCGCCATGTGCAGCGCGGCCGAGTCGTTCGCGATCACGAGCTGCGCCCCTTCGATGATCGCCATGAGTGTTCCCACGCTCGTTCGGCCGACACGATCGATGAACGCGTCATTGGTTTCGGCGGCGGTCAGCAATGCCCGGCACTGTTCGCGCTCACCCGATGATCCAACCACGACGACACCGACCCCGCGCGTCTCGAGGGCACGGGCGATCTCGATGAAGCGATCGGTCGGCCAGCGCTTCGCCGGCCAGCGACTGGTCGGAGCGATGACGGCATAGCGCGTGCCCGCGATGTCCCGATCGGAGGCCACACGCTCACGGTCCTCCGGCGAGGTGTGCAGCCGCAGATCGACCACCGGCTCAATGCCGATGCACTCCACGAGGGACAACATCCGATCGACGGTGTGCCCGGCGCTCGTGACACGGTGCCTCTTGTTCACGCCCAGCCACGCCAACTCTCGCGCGTCGGAATAGCCGACACGACAAGGGGCCCGAGTTGCCCACGCGAACACTCCGCTCCGCGCCAGCCCCTGGCAATCAATCACCAGGTCGTACCGTCTTCGTCTTAGTGCGCTGAGCCATCGCAGTGACGGAAAAAGCCGACCTCGCGCGGCGGAGCGGGCCAGCGCATTTCGTGGGAACGCGACGGCCTCGGTCAGATCCGGGTGGCTGCGCACCGCGTCCATGTACGAGTCCTGCACCAGCCAGTCGATCGTCGCGGATGGGTACGCCCGGCGAAGGCTGACCAGCACCGGCACCGTCCGGCAGACGTCGCCCAGAGCGCTGGGGCGGATGATCAAGATTCTGTCGGGATTATCCACGTCGGCGTCCTGCCGGCAAGGGGTCCGGGCGGAATTGAAACCAATTCCCGGGGATCCCCAATATTTGAGGTGGTAGCATACCGATAGTTGAACCGAAGTCGAGTGAATACAGTTTTCTGCACTGGAGGTGGTTGATGTTCACGACGAATCGAATCGCGGTGGCAGCCCTTGTATCCGCGGGCGCTCTGGCGGCCGGCGGCGCGGCGCCCGGCTCGATCCCGGCTGCAACGGGCCCGGTTGATGCGCACGATGACCGCTCCCGGGTTGTGATCTCGTTCTCGCACGCGGGGCTGCCCGCGTTCATGGCCGACGAGAAAGACCGCCCTTTGGCTGAGGCTCTGGCCCTGTTCCCCGTCCGCTGGGATGAAATCTCGCGCGAGATCCCGGGGATGGATCCGCAGATCGCCACGCTCATCAACACGGCGATCGTCGCGCTCGCCCGGCCGACGCGCCTTGCGATCGTCTCCAATCCGGACAACGCGGACGGGGGCGCATGGGGGTACGGGCTGATCGCCAGCGTGCAGGTCGAGGATAAGCGCGACGCGGAACGGATGGACGCCATTGTGCGCGATCTGCTGGCGCAGGTGAATCTCCCGTCAGAGCCACGGCCGAGCGACCGGTTCGAGGGCATGATGGAGTTGCAGGTGCCGCCGGTCGGGCTCGCGGCGTTCGGCCAGCGCGAGGCGGACGACGGCTGGCGCTACGAGTTCCTGATCGGCAGCGTCGGCGATCCCGACTCGTACTTCAAAACGGCGCCGGGCCTCGACGGGTTCACCGAGGTCGCGAACTTCCGCATCGATGCCGGGGGGCTCGAGCCTCTCATGGCGTTGGCGCCCATTTTCGCGCAGGGCAACGAGGAGGCAACGGAGGCGATCCAGCAGTTTCAGCAGATGGACCTGATGGGCGACGACCCGGTGGCCCTGGACATCCGCGTGGGATACACCGACAACGAAGCCATCGCGTACACGACCATTGAGAACGCTCGCAAGCTCGGCGATTTCATGCAATTCCCGCGGGGCGCTCTGTCGATGGCGGATCTGGCGGTGGTCCCGGCCGACGCCGAATTCGCCTGGGTCGGCCGCGGCGACTTCGCGTTCGTGGCCGACGCGATCGCGGACATGGCAGAGTCCGGCGTCGAAGTGGACGAAGCGCTGGCGGCGTTCGAGGAGTTCACCGGCGTCGATCCCGTGGCCGACATTTTCGACAGCCTCGGCGGCACCATGGCCGTGTACACCTCCGACACCACCGGGGGCGGGTCGCTGCTGTCCGCCGTGGCGTTGATCTCGTTCAAGGATCGGCAGCGATTCGTGGACGCGATGAACCGCCTGGTCGAAGTCGGAAACAACGCGGCCGAGGAAATCCCGATCCCGATCTCGACCGTGTCCATCACGCTCGCACAGTGGCAGCACGACGGGATCGATCTCCTGAGCCTGCGGTTCCCCGGGCTCCCCGTGCCGCTGGAGTTGGCCGCCGCGATGACCAACGACTGGCTGATCGTCGGCATCTCTCCTCAGGCGGTGATCGCCGCGGCTGCGCAGGCCTCCGGAGGTGGCGACAGCATTCTCAACAACCCCCTGTTCGCGCAGGCGTTTCCGCGCGGCAAGTCATTGCTCTCGATCTCGTTCATGTCGCCGGATCGGCTGCTCCGCGACGGGTATCCGTATGTCAACATGCTGTGCACCGGCGTCGCGAATCTGATGCGCTCGTCTGAGGAGCCCGATCGCGTGCCGGACCTCCTGATGCCCGTGTTCCATGATCTGGCCCGCGGCGTCCGGGCCCAGGTCGAGTTTTCGTATTGGGCGGGCCCGGACCTGGTCACGGAAACGCATTCGGATCGATCGGCGGTTGTCACCGCGTCGATCGCCGCGGGCGGGATTGTGCGGTTCGCCCCCGCGATCGTGGCGGCCGCGGCGGCGATAGGACTGGCGGCCCAGGAACATAGGGTCATGGGCGAGATCGACGACGGTCTTTCGTCGCTCATCACGGCGGTGCTCGGGCCGGGCGGCCCCGTGCCGCTGCCCCAGCAGGTCGCTGCCTTATATGTGCTCAACGCGTGGGCCGGGCAGGAACCCGAGGGCGATCTGCTGCTCCCCGTGGAGCATGGGCGATGACATCACGCGGCGGCTGCGCGGCTGTGCCGCGCGCCGCACTCGTCGGCCGCGTGCTGGCGGCGACGGTGGTGTGGTCGGCACACGCGGCCACTGGCGAGCAACTCGATGATCTGTTCACGATTCCCCCCGGCGCCATCGCCTTCCTTGTCTTCGATCCGGGAGGGCTCGGCGTTGCGGAATCGTTGGACCCGCAGAGAAGGCTCGTTCAGGGCGCGATTCGCGCCGCACTGTCCAGCGGCATGATCGCCGACCGCGACGCCGCGAAAGTGCTGGGCGGTCTTCTGGCCGCCAGTGTTGTCGGATCCACACCCCACAGGTTGTGCGTCATGGCGTTCCAGGCAACCGTGTCGGCCGACCCGCAGCGGTGGCGGATCACCGACCTCTCCGCCGTGCTCGAACTGCGCACCAGCCGCGACCACCTCGCGCTGGTGACGACGCTTCGGTCGATTCTCGCCGGTGGTGGCGCGGCAGGGGGTGGTGATGACCAAACCGGCCATCAGAGGCCGATCGAACTGCCCGGCGGGTTGAGCGGGATGACATTCACGCGAGACGGATGGCCGGCGTGGCGGCAGATCTCCTGGGCCTCCACGCCCGACGCCTTCTACATCGCGATCGGCGAAGACGCGCTGACGGACTATCTCGGGAGCGCGACCGTCGGCGACGCCGATCCGCACTGGTCGATTCATCGCCATACGGTCGAGCAGCAGCACGGCGGCCGGGGGAGTCTTGTCCTCGAAATGTACCTCGACATCGATCGCATCCGACGCGGGTTCTCCGATTCGTTTGCGAACGGTCGGGTCGGCGACCTGTTCGACGCGTGGGGACTGGGCAACGCCCGCTCGTTCATGTTCCACGCCAGGCGCATCCCTGCCGAACAGGTCCGCATGATCGGCGTGCGGGACAGCACCTACCGCGGACCGCCGCTCATCGCCGCGGACGCGACTTGGTCATCCCGGTCCGACCCGCCCCGCGTCGTCGGGCACCTTCCGATCGCGTGGTCCGACTGGCCGGCCCGGGATCTGCGCCTCGAGCCGCCGCCGGGCTCGTACGCGATTGTCGCGGATATGGACTGGGCGCACGCGATCGACATCGCGCTGGCGAGCTATCGCGGATCGCGATCGCGGGCCGACCGCACGCGGTTCGACGAACAGCGGTCCGAATGGGAACACGAGCACAAACGGGCACTCAGCCGCATCGTGAGGTCATTGGACCGCTGGCTCGTGCTGTCGGACGTGCCCGCGTCGTCGGTGCCGGGCATGACGACGGCGTTCATCGAACTCAAGCCGGCGGTCAGCCGCGCCCGGTTTGAACGAGATTTCGCGGACCTGCTCGCGTCGCTGGGCGACCGCGTGCTGTTCGACGAGCAGCGCGCGGTGTGGTCGCTGCGGCTGCTCGACTCGGGGACGGATCCGGCCGGTGTGTTTCGCGCGCTGGCCTGGGGGCTGGCCGGGAGCGCACGACACGGCGTCATCGTCGCCGGCTGGACCCCGTCGGTCGTTGAATCGAACAGAGAGCGTCTGAAGCGCGAATGAACTCCGATCGCGCTAGGCCTTGACGGCCCGCATCACCTCGCCGATCGTCGTCACGCCGGCTCGAACCTTCGCGTACCCATCGTCGATCAGCGACAGCAGATCGCCGTCCTCCGCGGCACGCGTGGCGATCACCGGCGCATTGATGCGCTGCATGATCATCTCGCGCGTGTTGTCGGTGATGACGAGGATCTCATAGATTCCGATTCGGCCTCGGTACCCCGTGTTGCGGCACGAGCGGCAGCCCGCGCCCCGCATGAGCGTCTGATTCCGCCCGAGTTTCAAGCCCGGCGGGATGTCGGCCGGATCGGGCGTGTACGCCTCGCCGCACTCGGTGCAGATCCGCCGCACCAGCCGCTGCGCGAGCACTCCCTCGACGGACGAGGAGACGAGGAACGGCTCGACGCCCATATCCAGCAGCCGCGTGATCGCGCCGGGCGCGTCGTTGGTGTGCAGCGTGGAGAACACCAGGTGGCCCGTCAGCGACGCCTGCACCGCGGTCTCGGCCGTCTCCTTGTCGCGAATCTCACCCACCAGGACCACGTCCGGGTCATGGCGGAGAATCGACCTGAGCCCGGTCGCGAACGTCAGCCCCACCTTGTCGTTCACCTGGATCTGATTGATGCCCGCGACGTGGTACTCCACCGGATCCTCGATGGTGATGACCTTCACCTCGTCGCTGACGATCTGATTCATCGAGGCGTACAGCGTCGTCGACTTCCCGCTCCCCGTCGGTCCGGTCACGAGCACGATCCCGTGCGGCCGACGGATGATCTCGTCCCACACCGAGAACACCGTGCCGGGCATGCCCAGGTCGTCAAGCGTGAGCGTCACGGCCGACTTGTTCAGGATGCGCAGCACCACGCCCTCGCCGCTGAGCATCGGGATGACGCTCACGCGGAGGTCGTACTCCTCCAGCCCGTGCTCGCGCGTGCGGCGCCTGAACGAGATCCGACCGTCCTGCGGCGTGCGCTTCTCGGCGATGTTCAGGTTGGCCATGATCTTGATGCGGCTGATGATCGCGGCCCCGAACCGATTGATCGTCGGAGGCACGTTTGCACGCTGCAGGATGCCGTCGATCCGGTACCGGACGACAAGTTC
>JADFGU010000147.1 GCA_022567535.1 Planctomycetota bacterium
CCGCTGAAGCTCTCGTACTTCCTCGGAACGGTGGGGGACGGGACTCGAACCCGCGACCACCTACTTGGAAGGCAGCGACTTTTCGAGCCCCTTTTTCGCGCCCATTTGAACTTGAGTTTCTGGAAAAAACACCCGGATATCGGTCGAGTAATATCGCCTTAAATCAGCCCTCTGATTTCCTGCTTCTGTTGTCCAGGGAAAATGTAGCTGTCCCGCAGACAACAGTCAAGCGGCAGAGCCTCCAGGACTGGATCCAACTCACGTTATTCCGGCTCCTTGAGATCGCGGATATCCATGAAATTCGGGAACAGGCCCGCCGACAGATAGAGTGGCACCAACTCCCATAGGGTGGGCGGTGTGGGCCCCGTCATCAACCCATGGCTCAACCGTTCCACAGTACGGCGCGTGGGATGAGTCTTTTCTCCAACCTCAAGACGCCAGATATATTCGCGCTGTAGTAGCGAGGCCTTGACCAGTTCGGTTGGCTTCAACCCGGACTTCTTGTTGAGGCGCGTCAGGACCGGGGCGAAACTCTCCCTCGAGTGCTCCTGCATATTCCTGCCGTCGAAGGTAATTGTCACGATTAAGATTCCTGTGCCGTCATTTCGGGGAGTCGCGGATTTTCCGCGCCTCCCCCGGCAAGGAGTCGAGAAGGCTGAAACGACCGAAATTCCGGGACCTGGTTCCAATAGAGCAATGGCCCATCCTTGTGTGTCACGCTCCGCATCGCGCATAGCTGTGCGGTGCGCCGCCTCGGGCTGTTTCCCAGTAATTATCCCTCAACAACACCTCTGGACCTATAGTCTGACGGCTCAACGGGCTGATTCGTATTCAACCCGTGGAAATCATCAGTGCCGCTGTGACGTTATTCGTTGGGGGACCCCTGGGGGGATCCGATATTCGTAACCACTTCCGTTAGTGTCCCATCGTGGCATTGAACCGGGACGATCCGTTGCTGCTGCTTCGGTGATCTAGATCCTCCGAGTAGCAACAACGCGTAGGTGGAGTGATGCCCTGGCCAATACCGGGATGCGCCCCGGGCTGATGCTGGGTGTTTCCCTTCCACGGGTAGGCAGCTATCGGCGATCTCGGTGGAACACCAATGGAGCCTCACCTGGCAGCCTGCAACCGACTCGATCGAACTGGAAAATCTCCAGCCGGCTCCTGCTGGGTCGAATCATCGATTTTGTGGCCTGTTCAGAATCGGTCGCGGGCCTTCGAAGGCGGGGGGAATTTGATAACGCAAGGGCGTGTGCATCGCGGACGTGGTGGGCAAGGGCGTGGCGGCGGCATTGCTCATGGCCGCCGTTAGAGCCTCACTCCGCGCACACGCCGACGAGGGACACCCCGTCAACGAGGTCCTCGACCGCGTCAACCGCGACCTCTGCCGCGACACCCGCCCCGAGGAGTTCGCCACCATCTGGTACGCCCAGGCCGACCCGGCATCACTCACACTCTCATACGCCGCCGCGGGTCACGATCCGCCGATCCTCGCACGCATCAGCGCCAGCGGTCAGCCCGAGCTGATCGGCGTCACGGGCGGCGGGCTCATCGCCGGCGTCGATCCCGACCAGGTCTACGAGTCATACTCGCTGCAGCTTCAGCCGGGCGACGTGCTCGTCGCGTACACCGACGGCGTCACCGACGCGCTGGATTTCACGGGCGCCCGATTCACGCGAGACAGGCTGCGCCAAGCGATCGCACGCTCGCTCACGGATCAGCCCGATGGGTGCGCCGGGGACGTGCTGGACGCGATCTTCCGCGAGCTTCGCGGCTTCACCGGCCTGGCGCCGCGCACCGACGACCGGACCGTCGTCGTGCTCCGCGTCGCGCAGGATTCGTCCGAGTAACCCCCGCCCGCCTCACGCCGCACGCGGCCCGTCGCCTTCGCCCAGGCCGAACTGATCGACCAGCGCCCGCAGGTTCGCAAGCCGATGATCCACGACATCGATCGCACGCTCGATCTCGGTGATCGCGTCGCGTGCGTCCGAATCGCCGCTGTCTCCGCCGTCGAAGCCCGGCAGGCTCAGGGGCGTCGAATCCGGCCTCGGCCGCGCGGGCGCTTCCCGCCCGGGCACGCCCGGATGACCCGTCGGAATCCGCAACTGATCGGGTGCCGTGTCGACACCCGGAGTCAATCTGAGGTAAGGCACTGCGCATCCTCCTCCGAGCAGACAAATAGCCGCTCCCACCTAAGATCGGTTCCACTTCGCCGCGGCGCTCACAGCACACCCCTCCGCGCACGATGCGCGCTCCCGCACCGGCCGCGCCATCCCTATCCTCCACAAAGGCCGTGGTCCGCTTCCTGGTTATCGACCTGAGCGGGCCGGTTCCCGCGCGCCGCGACGATTCACACCCCCCGCTCACCAGCCGCGCCTCAGCCGTGTTTATCGGAATCTGCGCCGCCCGCGTGCGCCTCGGCCGACGGACGGTCGAGCGGTTCGCCGATTCGGGGCTCGACACCCGCGATCGTCCGCGCCAGATTCCCGCGGTGTCTCAACACCACCAGCACCGCGAGCACCCCCGTCCCGACGTAGAACGACCCCAGCCCCTCGCGCGTCTGAAGCGCGTAGCTCCACGCCCAGAGCCACACCGGGATGCTCACCGCCGCAACGCACGACGCCACGCCCACCAGACGCCATATCTTCACCACCACCATCCACACCCCGACAGCGGCCAGCGTCGGGATCGTCAGGTACGGGAAGATCCCGAGCAGCGCCCCGAGCCCGGTCGCCACGCCCTTGCCTCCGCGAAAACCGGCCCACGGCGAGAACATGTGCCCCACCACCGCCGCCACCCCCACGCCAAGCCACCACCCCGACTGCGCGTTCGTGAGCGACCCGTCCCCGGCGACCCCGAGCATGAGCCCGGCGGCGACGGTCGGGACGAGCCCCTTGCCCGCGTCCAGCGCAAAGCACCACAGCCCGGCGCCGCGGCCCAACACACGCCACACGTTCGTCGCGCCGATGTTGCCCGAACCATGCGCGCGGATGTCCACCCCGCGCGCCCGCGCGATGAAGAGCCCGAACGGGATCGACCCGAACCCAAACCCCACCAGCACCAACACCGCCCACATCCAGGTCTCGCCCGCGCCGCTCACGATCGCCCACTCTCGAGCCAGCCCCCCACCGCCGACAGCACACGCCCGAACACCTCATCGCGATCACTGTGTGCGTCAACCACCCTCCATCGCGACGGGTCCGACTCGGCCTGGAGCAGGTACGACCGGCGCACCTTCTGGTGAAACGCCGACCCGCGCGACTCGATGCGGTCGAGCTCCCCGCCCAGCCGCGCCGCCGCCGCCGACTCGTCCACGTCCAGCAGCACGATCAGGTCCGGGTCGAGCCCAGCGGTGGCGATCTTGCCGACAGCAGCGACCGTGTCAGGCGCGATCCCGCCCGCAAACCCCTGGTACGCGATCGTTGACGCCACGAACCGATCGGCCAGCACCAAATCGCCACGCGCCAGCGCAGGCCGGATCACGCTCTCAACCAGCTGCGCCCGTGCCGCCATGTACAGCAGCATCTCCGCGGACATGCCAAGCCCGAGCGAGCCTCGCCCGAGCAGGATCGCCCGGATCCGCTCGCCCACGTCGGTCCCGCCGGGCTCGCGCACGGTGGTCAGCGCGACGCCGGAGTCGCGGCAAGCCTCGGCGAAGCGCGAAACCTGCGTCGTCTTGCCCGAGCCGTCCGAACCCTCGAACACAACGAACCGCCCCGACAGGCGTGCAAGATCAACCGCGCGTGCGTCCACGCCACGAGTGTAGCGATCCCGTCGGCCGGTCAGTCCAGCCCCGCCGCCGACCTGATCCGGCTCCGCCAAGGCTGGCCGCCAAGCTCCGGGTCGATCTCGGTCAGCCCCGCCGCGTGCGCACGAACGCTCCGCCCCTGCCCGGCGGAGAGTTCGAGCATGATCGCCCACGCGTGCCAGAACTCGTCGGCACGAATCCGCCCATCGTCGGTGGGCGCATTCAGCCGCTCGACGAGATCGCGCAGCTGCGCGAACGCGGTCGCCGCGTCGCCGGCGGCGAGCACCGCCCGCGCCAACCCCAGCCGCAACCGTGCTTCACCGCCCGGCACCGCCGCACGCCTTTGCAGCAGATCGCTGTAAGCCGCCGCCGCGCCCGTCGCGCCCAACTCGATCATCGCGTCGGCGCGGCCCGCGGCCAGCTCGTCCGCAGCCGAACCGCCCACGATCGCCGCGTCGCCCGCAGCCCGATCGCACTCGTCCAGGAGCGCCTTCGCCGCGACCCGCACCGCGCCCCCCCCACCGCTCGCACGCGCCTCGGCCAACGACTGCACAAACTCCCGCGCGCTGAGCACCCGCGCGTGTAGGCGCAATGCCGCGGCGTACTCCGCCTGCTCCGACGACGCTGTGATGCCGTCCAGCAGCTTCAGCGCCCGGGCACGCGCAGCCCTGTCGTGCGCATCCTTCGTCAAGAGCGACCGTGCGTACACGCACACCCAGCGATCGCTCCGATCGTAATCCCAGGGCAGCACGCTTACCGCGGCCTCGGCGGCCTCGACATAAACGCGCTCGACAGCCGCAAGCCGCTCCGCCCCCACCTCCGCCTGCATGACGCGCTCGCATACGCCCAGGCACACCCTCAGCACGCGCGCCCGGTCCGCCGCGCCGCTCGCCTCCTGGACATAGCGCAGCAGCCGCTGCGCGCCCGCGATCGCGTCGGCGGCATCTCCCGTCTGCTCCCATCGCGCGACACGCGCCGATCCACTGTCGCGCAGCGCTTGGCGCTGGACCCAGCCCGGCGCCTGCGGGTCTTCCGACACCGCATCGAGCAGCTCGATCGCGTCGTTGCGCTCGATTACTCCACGCAACGCGGCACGCCCGACCGCGTACGCGACCTCCGGCGGCAGACCATCGGCGGCCACGCCTGACGCCGCCCGCGCCGCCCGCGCCAGCGTCGTGTCGCGCGGCAGCGAAGGATCGCGGACTAACTCCGCCCACGGGGCCAGCGCCGCGCGCGCCAACTCCGGGTTCGACTCCCCCTCCGCCAGCCTCGCCAATACGTCCGCGCCTGTCGCCGACAATGCGCCGTCCACGCCCGACGCGCCTCGGAACGGCTCGCCCGCCAGCGCCCGCTGCAAGTCGTCCGCCGCCGCCCATCCCAGCAGCCCCACCCGCGCCATGAGCAGTTCCGCCCGGCTGGTCGGGTCCAGGTCGTCGCTGATCGTCGCCAGCAGCCGCGCCGCACGCGACCGATCGTCCCCGTCATCGCGCATCATCATCGCGATGGCGAGGTTCAGCGTCACGACCGCCGGCACATCGTCCGAGATCGACTCCAGCCCGGCGATGGCGTCAGCCAGGTGCGCGCGATCACCCCCCGCCGCGAGAATGATCCGAGACCGCGCCCGCACGAACATCGCCAGCGCATCCCGCGCGTCGCTGCGATCCGCCGTGCTCAGCGCCCTGTCCGCCTCGCGCATCGCCTCGCTATTGTTCGCCGCGAAGCTGCCGCGCACCGGCACGCTCACGCGCTCGCGCCGCCGGCCGTGCGGCTCGAAGCTCCAGGCGGCCGGCTCGTTGTCGCGCAGGTAGCACAGGCAGCTGTGCTCGACGAGCTCGCTCGGGTGCCGCGGCGCGCCGCGCGCGTCGAGATAGTCGCGGCTCGCGACGAGCAGCGAGCGCGTGTCGCACAGTTTCCACGCAACGTGGGTCTGCGGCGCGGTGGTCGTATGGCGGATCGCGAGATCGAAGCCCTCCTGCGTCAGCGAATGCAGCCGGTCCGACAGGTCGAGCTCGATCTGCACGCCCGGATGCTGCCGCAGGAAATCGGGCAGGTGCGGCACGACCTGCTGGCGGCCGAGCGCGACCGGCACCGTCAGGCGCAGCAGGCCGCGCGGTTCCCCGGCCAGATCCTTCACGCGCGCGAAGTGCTGCCCGATCGACTCGAACGCGTCGCGCGTGCTGTCGACGAGCGTCTGGCCGGCGTCGGTGAGCCGCACGCTGCGCGTCGTGCGACGCACGAGCGGCACGCCGGCCGCCTTTTCGAGATCGGCGATGCGCTGGCTCATCGCGGCCTTGCTGATGCCGAGCCGCTGCGCGGCGGCCGTGAAACTGCCGGCCGCGGCCAGCACCGTCAGCGAATGGATATGCGGCCAGAGCGCCTGGACATTTTGCTGATTCATCCGGAACACCCGCGAATCGAGATCGCCTTTCGATAGGACCATCTCCACTTCATTCGCCCCGAGTTCGACGCGCTGAACCGTTTCCCGAATGCGCTTCACCTG
>JADFGU010000148.1 GCA_022567535.1 Planctomycetota bacterium
GGCATGATGATCGAGTCGAGGATCATGGCGTCGTCGGCGACGCTCGCCCCCGGGCAGACGCAATGCACGCCGTACACCGACCTGGATACGATCGCGTGGCACGCACGCCCGTTCGTGCCGTTTCGTCTGCAGGCCAGGGCGGATGCCTCGAGCAGATCAGAACGGGTCCGGATCCGGCTGGTCGCACGTGGCCCGAGGTCGCACACCACAATCCCGTACCCCGCCTGGTCCGCCAGCGACAGGAATTGCTCCTTGAGGTCCATGAATCCGATGGCCGGGATCAGGTCGATCACGCGCCTGCGAATCAGGTAGACACCGGCGGGCGATCGATCGGCGTTGATCGCCACGACAACATCCGCTTGACGGTTATTGAGCGATGCGAAAACCGCATCCATCGTCCGCTGCATGTACGAGGCCGCTTCTATCACAAGAACATATGAATCATCCGGCTGATCGCCTGCGGCGTCGCGGACGGCGCCCGCCGGGCCGCGGAACTCGTCCTCGTCGCGCAGAATACTCACGCCCTCAGCGTCGGCCAGACCCGGCGCGGGCGTGGGACCGCCATGGACGATCACGATCCTCGGCGGACCATCGGTTGATGAGATGCGGGCGATCGTGCGGATCCAGGCCCCGCCGACCGTGGCGGCCGGCGACACGCTCAGATCCAGCACGGATTGACCGGAGGCGATCGAGAGCGGGGCCGCCCTGATGCCGCCACCGAGCATCACGCACAGAGCGACATCAGGCACGGTCTCACGAATTCTCGCCGTCTGCACTTCCACCGATGTACACTCGCATGCGCCCTGGAGCGCGAATCTCTCTCTGGCTAGACCGCGGCCCCTGCCGAATGGCCGGAGGCGGCACGTTGTATTATGCACACTTCTCCGGCCGGTTGAAACCCCAAATCCACTATTTCCCCTAAAATCTGCTCCGCCTTGGCCGTCCATGTCTCGTTCTCGACGCGTTCTCGCATGGCCGCGGTGTCCGCCGGCTCGGAGAGAGCGTCCCGGATCGCCCGGGCGAAGAGCTCCGGCGTTTGAACGACTCTGACAAGCCCCTGGTACCGAACCAGTTCGTCGAAAGGCGTGCTCACGATCGGACGGCCGACAGCGAGGTATTCCTTGAGCTTGACGGGGTTGCACACCTTGATCCATTCGTTGTCGTTCCACGGCATGATCAGGGCGTCGCACCCGGCCATGTAGCGCGGCACCTCGCTGTACGCGCGCTGTCCGAGCAGGTGAACATTTCGACCCGGCCGCCAGCTGTCCGGCAGCGAGCACGCGCCGACGAGCACGAACCGCACGTCCGGGAGCAGCCCGGCCACCGCGTCGAAGAGGTCCGCGTCAAACGTGTGACGGTCCAGCCCGCCAATGAAGCCGACGCGAGGTCGCGGGATCGAGGCCAGATCCGCCGGGATGTCATCGCCGGCGTCCCCGGCCGCGGCGAACATGTCGAAATCGACGCCGTGATCCACGAGCAGCGCTCGTCGGCACGCGTTGCGCTCCAGCTCGAACAAAGAGCGCGAGCAGAACAGCGTCAGGTCGGCCCGCTGCTTGAGGTACCGATCCGCCTCACGGATCCGGGCCTCGTCGACGCCCGTGAACGCCTCGTAGCGATCTGTCCGCTGGTAGATCACAGCCACCGGTTTCAGTGCGTCGACCGCGGCCGCGGCGGGAGGACAGGAGATCCAGACGAGAGGCCGCCGAATCCCGGCGCGCCTGGCCGCCCGCCGGACCTGCCGCGGCAGGAGCGGCCCGGAAACTCGCACCCCGAGCGGGCCGGGCAGGACGAAGGGGGAAAAGACGTGAAATCGCTCGTTCACCGCGACCAATCCTCGCCGGAGGCTGCGGATCTTGCGGGCGATGCGCCTGAGGAACATCGCCCCTTCGGCGATCCTGGGCACGCGCATGCCGATCGAGTTGACGAAGAGCACGGGCACGCGTGCGGACAGCTCGCGCATCATCTGCATGTCGTAGTGCCCGCGATTGTGGTACCACCAGTCCCCGCCGCCGAAGCAGATGACGCCGTCGAACTCGCGCGCCTCCGCACCGGCGCCCTGTTCGGGCCGCGTCGCTGCGATGGGTTGGCCTTTTACACCCGTCATTGGGAGCCTCATCAGGCGGGCACGAGGCGGTCTCCCATATCGGATCTGAATTCACGCATCGCATCCCTTGTGTCCACGACCAGGCGGGCGTGCTCCGCCAGGAGCCGGTAGTCGATCGACGTGTGGTTGGTTGAAATGACGATCGCGTCGTAGCCTGAAACCGTTTCCCGCGTCAGCGGGACGCTGCTCAGCCTCAGATCGTGCCTGCGAACGGGCAGCGCTCTTGGCAGGTACGGGTCGTGGTAGCCGACCTCCGCGCCCAGCTCACGAAGCCGATCGATGATCTCGAACGAGGGCGACTCGCGCGTGTCGCCCACGTCCGGCTTGTAAGCCAGGCCGATGACGAGCACCTTGGAGCCCCGGACCGCCATCGCGCGTCGGTTCAACGCGAGTGTCAGCCGCTCGATCACGTAGGCGGGCATGGACGTGTTCACCTCGCCGGCCAGCTCGATGAAGCGCGTCGGCCGCCCCACTTCCTTGGCCTTCCACGTGAGGTAGTACGGATCGATCGGGATGCAGTGACCGCCGAGTCCCGGGCCGGGATAGAACGGCATAAACCCGAACGGCTTGGTCGACGCCGCCCGGATCACCTCCCAGATGTCGATGTCCATCTCGGTCAGGATCACCTTCATCTCGTTGACCATCGCGATGTTGACAGCCCGGAAGATGTTTTCGAGCAGCTTGGCAGCCTCGGCGATCTCCGCGGATTCCACCGGCACAACGCACTCGACCGCCCGCCGATACAGCGCGACAGCCAGGTCCGTCGAGGCCTGGTCCAGCCCGCCGACGAGCTTGGGGATCGTGCTCGTGGAATGCGACGAACGCCCCGGATCCTCGCGCTCGGGGGAGTACGCCACGAAGAAGTCCCGCCCGCAGGTCAACGCCAGCCCGGCGTCGCCGGCCGCCTCGAGAATCGCCGGCAGGAACTCATCGCGCGTCGTTCTCGGATAGGTCGTCGATTCGAGCACGATCAGCTGGCCGCGGCGGAGCGTCTTGCCGATCGCGCGGGCGGAGTTGAGCACGAAACTCAGGTCCGGCTCGTGGTGGAGTCCCAGCGGCGTGGGCACGCAGACGAGTATCGCGTCCGCCTCGCCAAGCCGACTGAAATCTGTCGTCGCCTCGAACCGATCGCTAGCGGACAGTTCGGCGGTCAAAGTGCTGCCGAGGTGCATGAGGTAGTTGCGGCCGGCGGCGAGGTCGTCGATCTTCGACTGATCCACATCGAATCCCAGCACGCGCAGCCCGCCGCGATGCATGGCCGAGGCGAGCGGCAGACCCACGTAGCCCAGACCAATAATGCCAACAACAGCGCTGCCGGATTCGATTCGCTCTTTCAGACTCACAGACGCTCTCACTCGTTCCGTGTCGCTGTGTGCTGTGTCACGGACTGTCATGGATAAACTCGCGAATTGCGTTGATGAGTTGATCAGACGCACGGTCACTGATGGCGTCCGCCCCGACCAGCGAATCGAGTTGATCGAGTCGATCAACGAGCTCGTGCTCGTCCATGGCCACCGTAATCCCCTGCCTGTGGCTGAACCGCCTGGCCGTCGCCACCTGGTGGTCATTGCGCTGCTCCCGCAACGCTGCTCTTCTTGGCATGATCACAATCGGCTTTCCGTACTGCATCGCCGTGAGGATTGCCCCCATCCCGGCATGCCCAATAATGACATCGGACTCGCGCGAGCGTCGGTCGAATTCGCCGGGTGTCACAAACTCAGACCACTCGATATGCGAAGGCCTCCATGCACCAGGTCCTATCTGCGCAAACACGTCCGCGCGCCCCGACGCGCCTGCCCACGCATCAACAACACGGATCATCCGGTCAAACGCCAGCTGGGTTCCCACTGTCACAAAGATCACACAACCGCTCCCGCATACTGCGGCCCGCCTTCTGACGCCAGGTGCTCCCACTGCGTGAGCCACAGGCCCCCGAGGTTTCCGGCCAACCGCCCGCCCATCGAGAGCTCCTCGGCATTGGCAATGCTGTCGATCCAGACGGTCCGCGCACCCATCATCTTCCCAATCCTCAACGCGATATATCCCGGCGCTGCTCCCGTCGTCACAATCACGTTCGGTCGTTCGCGAAGAAGAACCCATGCCACACGCATGGTCATCACCCCGAGTCCAATCTTGTTCCACCGCGACGCATCGTTGACAACGAATACCCGCGCCCCGACCACATCGCGCTGGTATCCGCCCGATGTCGTCAAGTATGAAACATCACACCCCTCAAACGCGGGGCGCAGGCGGAGGAGCTGGACCCAATGCCCGCCGCCCGACGCCACCGCGAGGACTCGCTTTCGTGTTCGTGCTGTGCGTCTCAACGGGCTATCAGGCTCCGATCGTTGCGCTGACCATCTCGGACCAGGGCCCCGTCTCGCTACGTGTGCTCACCCAGCACACCTAGTAGTGCGCCAACTCGCCAGCGTGCTCGAAGGATGCAATACACTTGGTCGCTTTCATTCAACCTGGAACATGGAATCAAGGCAAGTCAATTCTTCTCGGGGCATTTGCTTTGGCCACGGGTTTAAACTCACAGGTTACAGCCCAGCTCGCGACACGACTCGTGGCGCAATTCGCAATACAACTGATTCAGGTCCGCCAGGATCCGCCCCTCTGTCGGCACGCTTTCCCGCGGCCGCGGCATCACACGCCTCCATTGCGGCAAAGCCTGCCGAGAGACCGCCGCGCGTTCCCGTGAGCAAATCATTCGTTGTCACCCAAGCCGCGACCATTGCCGGCCTTGCCGGAGCCCTCGCCACTCGGTTCGCAACAAGCGGTCCTGACGGTTCATCCCGGTGCAAGAGCGCCATCCATCAATTGACTTGCGTGGTCGCCATTCGGTCACGACACTTCAGACCCGGGTATCCTTATGAACGACTCGCCCCCACTGAGGATTCCGAGTGAATCATTCTCATTTATGAGCCGTACCACTCTCGTTTTCGATGCCATACCTCACGCCAGACCGAGAGGGCGTCTCGCCTGACTCCCACGCAACGAAGCACAGAGTACGCGATCAGCCTCGAAAGGGGCCAGACCGCAAGGAGACGCACGCCGATCCCTACCCGTGATGGCACCCAATGCTTTCGAATCAGCATCGTCTTTGCTGCCAGCAGTCGCACCAGTTTTTCCGCTCGCACTTTCTCCGACACCCCGCCGTAGTGCACGATTGTCGCATCTGGCGTAATCATCGGTCGATAGCCCAGTTTTCGCGCGCGCAGGCACAGGTCCGCGTCCTCGCCGTACATGAAGAACCGCTCGTCAAACCCGCCGAGCCTCTCCCACAACTCGCGCCGGATCAGCAGAAAGCAGCCGGACACGATGTCCACCTCCCGCTCGCAGTCCCGCTTCCACCCACCGTACCCCTCCGGGTTGAACAGCGACGATCCCCGCAGCAACGAACTCAGCCCCGTCGCCACACAAATGAGGCTCCGGATCGTTTGCCGCCCCCAGCACGACGCCGGGTTCAGCGACCCATCGGCAAAGAGCGTCCGGCCGCCCCAGATCCCGGCGTCCGGGTTCCTCCGCGCGAACGCCAGCAACTTCTCGATCGCGCTGTCCAGGACAACCGTGTCCGGGTTTAGCAGCAGCAGATACTCGGCACTCGCGTGTTCGGCAGCAACATTGTTGGCCGCAGCGAAGCCGAGGTTCCGCTCGGAGCGGATCAGCCGGACTTGCGGATACTCGGCGGCGATGGCGTCGGCCGAGTCGTCGGTGGAAGCGTTGTCCACCACGATGACCTCGAACGCGGCAAGGTGCGTTCGCTCGAAAGCTGAATGGAGGCAGGCGAGGCTCAACTCGCGTGTGTTGTAGCTGGTGACTTGAACTGAAAGGACCATATTCACGGCGTGTGGATGTCAGCTGGATGCCTATTCCTTGGATAACCCGAGGTGACGCATTCCAAGTCGTTCACGAACCGCATGCAATGCATTTCGTACCCGGCGCACAATGTGCCTCACATAACACCGGCGCCACGGGCCCACGCCACGGCAATCCCGACGGACGAATAGCCAGTTCATGTTCGTGCGGCCAAACCGGAATGCCTCGAAGCCAAGGCCCCGCAACCTTTCGCACACTGCTTGTACTTGCCGTTCTTCAATCAAACCGCAGAAATCATGGAACTCT
>JADFGU010000149.1 GCA_022567535.1 Planctomycetota bacterium
AGGAGCAGATCGACCGTGACCAGGCCCTGCCAGATCAACAGCGAGTAGGCATGGCGGGAGAGGTCGCCTTCACGGAGCTTGATCTTGGTCAGGCCGAGCGTGACCGACGTGGTGCCATCCATCTTGTCGATTCGGCTGGGCAGGGGATATCGGTCGCTGTTGTTCTGGGCGAACAGGACCATCCCCTGAAGGATGCCCCGCACCTGGCTGGAGTCCTTCAACTGGCGGGCGGCGGCACGGGCCTTGCCCAGCGCCGGCAGCAGGATGCCGATCAGCAGCGCGATGATGGCGATCACCACCAGCAGCTCGATCAGCGTGAATCCTTTTCGATTTCGCATTTTTGGTTACTCCGTATCGGTTTGTTTCTTCCCGCGCGAGCGTCACGCGGGAACCTGACTCTATCGTCCGACGGGTCGGCAAACACACTTGTCTACACCGCCCACTCCGCCCGGTCACGCGTCGCACGACTGCGGATGCGACGACTTCGGTGGCACGTTCGGATTAGGCGTGGCGCAGGGTCGTTTTTCGATCGTGCGACCTTACCACACAAGCCGGACCTCGACATGTGGCGCCCGGATCATCCTTACGGCGGCGGTGCGGCTGGGAAATCTCCCGTCACCGCACTCGAAGCCTCGAGTGATGGGGCGTCCGAAACCAGATTGTCGGCGTCGTGTGGGCTTCTTGGGCTCTCGGCCCGCCGACCAGTGGCGATCCGCCAGGGTCGGAATAAGAACGGTAAATAAAATCCTCAGCCCACGCGAACACCATCGCACGCGTGCGTTCCCCGTAGGGTACAGGGTACGATCCGCCTGTCAACCCCCAATGGATCCCGCCAGCCGGGATTCATCTGTCAAAATGAGAGGTTTTCCTCTCTCGCGGGCGAATGCCCTGGAGATCCCGATGACAGCCACCCAGCCCGCAGCCGATCCCGAGCAGCGTCTGCTCGCCCTGGGTCTGGAGCTGCCGCCGGTCCCGGCCCCATTGGCAGCGTACGTGCCTGCCCGTCGCGCGGGCAACCTCGTCTTTGTCTCCGGGCAGATCCCCATGAAGGACGGGTCGTTGATCGCCCAGGGCGTCGTGCCCACAGACGTCGATCCGGAGACCGCCGTCCGGTGTGCCGTGCAATGCACCCTCAATGGACTGGCTGCCCTCAAGGCCGAGATCGGCACGCTCGCAAGGCTGCGCCGGGTGGTTCGTCTGGGATGTTTCGTCGCGTCGGCGGCCGGGTACCACGAGCAGCCCAAGATCGCCAACGGGGCCAGCGAACTGCTGATGGAGGTCTTCGGCGAGGCGGGCAGGCACGCTCGGGCTGCGGTCGGCAGCGTGGATCTCCCGCTCGGGGCGCCAGTCGAGATCGAGTTCGTGTTCGAGGTCGAATAGCATGGACGCGTTCGAGAAGGCGCTGCTGCGGGCGAAGTCGATGACACGGACCAGAGAGAAAGGAATACCCAGATGGCGAATGAACCGAAGATCCTGGCGTTCGCGGGCAGCGCCCGGGCCGAGTCGTGGAACAAAAAGCTGGTCCCGCCAGCGGTGGCCGGGGCCGAGCAGCGCGGGGCGGCGGTCACCACCATCGACCTGCGTGATTTCCCGATGCCGATCTTCGACGAGGACTTCGAGGCCGCCGAGGGCACGCCCGAGCACGCGAGGCGCTTCAAGCAGCTGCTGATAGAGCACGACGGCTTCCTGATCGCCTGCCCGGAATACAACAGCTCGATCACGCCCCTGCTCAAGAACGTTTTCGACTGGGCATCGCGCCCGGACAAGGACGACGCGGGGCCGCTGGTGGCGTTCCGCGGCAAGTGCGCGGCGTTGATGGCGGCGTCGAGCGGCGGTCTGGGCGGGCTGCGCGGGCTGGTCACGGTCCGGTCGATCCTCTCGAACATCGGGGTGCTCGTGGTGCCCACCCAGGTCGCCGTGCCCAGGATTCACGAGCTGATCGGTGAGGACGGACGCCTGGCGGACGACTCGATGCGCGAGCGACTGCACAACCTCGGGGGTGCCCTGGCGGATCTGCTGTTCAAGATGAAAGGGTGAGTCGCCCGTTCCGCCGCCGCACGGGAGGCGCCCGCGCGATCAGGGCGAAGAAAAACCCCCGCGATCGCGGGGGCTGTCTGTGGGGGCTGGTGCGTTGACCTACTTGTTGATTTCGGGCGCGTTATCGCGCGCGGGGTCGAGATTGCCGGACCCGGTGACGCCGGCGATCGCGCTGCTCGACCGCGTGTGAGTCAGATAGATCTCGACGCGACGGTTCTCAGGCGTGCCGCCCTTCGTGTTGTTGGGAACGAGGGGGCGTTGATCACCCCAGCCCGCAGCCATCAGACGGTCGGCCAACACGCCCATGGCGATCAGTTCCTTGCGGACGGAGATGGCGCGATGGCAGGAGAGGTGCATGTTGGTCGGGTGCAACCGGGCCGTGCCGGAGCTGATCGGCTGAGAGTCGGTGTGCCCAACGATCTGAATCTCGTAATTCGCAGCGGAGTTGCTCTTAAGAACGTCAGCCAACGCCTTGAGCCCGCTGATCGCGGTGTCCCTGATCTGATCGGACCCGGACGGGAACGTCAGATCGCTGGAGAACCGGAGCACGCCGGTGCTCGAATCGTACGAGAACCCCTCGTTCTCGCGTGCCATCCGCGCCAGCGCTCGGCTGGTCTCAAAGTCGATCATCTGCATGTTGGACATTCGTTGGCCGAACTTCTCGAAGTCGGCGTCGACCTGCTGGAGCTGATCGGCCTGGGCGCGAACGGTCTGGCGCAACTCGGAGTTGGTTCTTTCAAGCTGGGTGCGCTGCGTCTTCTCGATGGCCAGTTCCGCGCGTGACTGGTCGAGATCGGCCTGGAGCTGTGTGTTGGTTTCGCTGAGAGCGCGATTGACGCCGGTGGCGTTGCCATACGCAGTATCGCTCACGCAGCCTCCCAGACCTGACGCCAGGCTCGCGACCACGACCAGGGCCGCTCCGCGGCGGGCAATTCTCATTCGATCCATCATTGCCAAAACCTCCGTGTACGAGTGTGATGCTCTGCGATCCGCCCGGGCGGGCGGGGAATCCGTTCCGACTCAGACAAGATGTGCACAGCAGAGTAGCGTCAAACGCGGGGGCGTGCACACCGGTCCGTCACTCCTATCGTGTTTCTCGGCCCACCCCCGTGACAAACATCCCCGCCCAGCCCGGTCCGGCACCCGCGCCGCCCGTGGAGCTTTTCGAGGGCCTGGCTGTGATCGACGCGGCCGGGACACAGCACAGGCCCGGCGCCCTGCTCGTGGAGCGAGGCCGGGGTATGCCGCGCCTGCTGGCGGTCGGGACGCCGGCCGAGGTCGCATCGCACCCCGCCGCGAACGCCGCCCGGCTGGTTCAACGCCCGGATTCGGTGCTCATTCCGGGGCTCGTCAACGCCCACACCCACCTGGACCTCACGCATGTCGGGCCGCTCGCCCATGACCCCGACGATGGGTTCATGCCCTGGATCGAGCGGGTCCGGGACGCGCGCGAGGCGGAGGTCGAATCGATCGCCCGGTCGGTCGGCGAGGGGGTCGAGCTCTCGCTGGCAGGCGGGACGGTCGCGGTGGGCGACATCGCTGGCAGCGTGGGTGCGAGCCTGAATACCACACCATTTCACGTGCTGGCAGCCTCGCCGCTGCTGGGCATCTCGTACCTCGAGTTCTTCGGGATCGGGCGTGGAGAGCCAGCGGCGATGGAGCGGCTGCACGCGCTGGAGGCGGGGCTTGCTGAGCGCGTCCTGAGCGGGGTGCGTCTGGGGCTTCAGCCGCACGCGCCGTACAGCGTTGGCCCAGCGGTCTTCCGCGATGCTGTACGGCTCGCCACCGGGCTCGACCTGCCCGTGGCGACCCATCTCGCCGAGACGCCCGAGGAGATCGCGTTCGTGGCCGCCGCGCGCGGGCCTCAACGGGCGTTCCTGGAGCGGCTCGGGATCTGGGACGATTCAATCCTCGGCTGGGCGGGGCGTGGCGATACGCCGGTGGGCCTTCTCGCGCCTGTGCTCGGGCAGGCACCAATGCTGGCGGCGCATGTGAACGCGGCCGATGACGCAGACCTGCAGATCCTCGCCAAGACCGGTACCCGTGTGGCGTACTGTCCGCGCGCGTCGGCGTACTTCGCCGCTCAGGCGAGCTTCGGCCCGCACCGGTACCGAGAGATGCTGGACGCGGGGATCGTCGTGGCCCTGGGCACGGATTCGATCGTCGTCCTGCCGCCGGACGCCGATGGAGCCGTGTCGCGGATCTCCGTGCTCGACGAGATGCGCCTGCTGCACCGGCGGGACGGAACCGATCCGACGCTGCTGCTGGAGATGGGAACCCGGAACGGGGCGATCGCCCTGGGGCTGGATCCGGCGTGGTTCACGTTTGGCGCCGAACGCTCGATTGCAGGCGTGGTGGCGGTCAAGATCGATCCAGCCAGCACCGACGACCCGCTTGCCACCGTGCTGAGGACCGACGGGAGGCCGGAGCTGCTGCTGGCGGCGGCTTCGTTCTGAATCGCGGGCTGATCATGCTTCCGTGGTGAGCGCCGCGAGGAAGCTCCGATGCTCGGCATCCGCATCGGCGTTGGGCGACGCCTCCGCGAGCACCTGACGGACCAGGACGGCCGCGCGGCGCTCGACGGTTTGCACAGCGGCCGACACGTCCGCCGGTGTGCGGAACCCGAGTTCTTTGGCCAGGTGTGCCAGCGGCAACGGCTCGACGCCGTGCTGCGCTGGTAAGGCCACACGCGCCTCGAACGCCGCCCAATGGGATGACATTCCCCGCTCCACGTAGTGGCGTTCGCACCGTGCCAGGGCTTCTTCGAGTGTTGCGATGGCGAGCCTCTTGTCGAAAGCTGCGGCCGGGTCGCTCCCGTTCTGGGTCGCGATGAACGACTCCTCGCGTTCGAGCGCGTCGCCCGAGAGGCGGCGACCCTTGCCCCTTGTAACCTCTCGACGATGCTGGTCACGTTGATAATTCTCGAGCGCTTTGAGCAAGTAGTCGCGCGCCCGGCCGTTCCTGGCATCGAGCCGTTCAAAGAGGCGCCGCCCGACGACAATATCGGCGAAGAAACCCTGCGCTACCTCGTCCGCAAGCTCTGCATCGATTCCAGAGTGGCGCAGATATGCGTACACCGCGGGGTAGTAGATCCGCGTGAGGATATCCATCGCCTCGTCGGCCTGACGACGGCTGCGCACAAGGCCCACCAGACTCCAGCGCGTTGTCCTGAACCGGTACCAGGTGCCGCCCGACAGCATGATCCGCCCTTCCTCTTCCCCAGCCTACCACATCTCATTTCGTCATTCAAGCCCATTTCCTGGTGTTGACAGACCCTATGCCCGTGCGATGCCTGCGTAGACCAGCGCGAACAGGGTATGCTGCGCTGGGCTGCTGCTGTTCGGCCCGCGCCGAGGGTGCGCTCAATGGACGAACTCAAGAAAAAGTCGCGGCACTGGCGAGAGAGTCTGGACCCGAGTTCGGCCGCGAAGATC
This sequence comes from Planctomycetota bacterium, assembly GCA_022567535.1. Classification (GTDB taxonomy): domain Bacteria; phylum Planctomycetota; class Phycisphaerae; order Phycisphaerales; family UBA1924; genus JADFGU01. Next base: position 5,472 of record JADFGU010000149.1, read on the forward strand.
GCCGTGCGAATCGCACAGTCGGAGTCCACAGCCGAGAATGACTCCAAGGAGCGCGATCCCGGCCCGCTGCACTGCATCAAGGGCTATGAGATTCACGAGCCGCTCGGGCAGGGCGCGTCGGGGCGCGTCTATCTGGCCGTCCGCCGGGGGTCGGATCGACCCGTCGCGATCAAGCTGTATTCGTGTCGCTTCGACGCCGGCCCGCACGCCCAGCGCGCCACTCGCGAACTCGACCTGCTCAGCGACATCCGCCACCCCAACATCGTCCGGCTGCTCGACTACGGCGTGCACGAATCGAGCCTCTGGATCGCCACTGAGTTCATCAACGCGGCCCCACTGGACGAGTACTGCAATCAGCACGCGCTCAGCACCCGGCAGCGGGTGGAACTGCTCGCGAAGGTCTGCGACGCTGTGCAGGGGCTGCACGAGTTCGGCGTGATTCACCGCGACCTCAAGCCGTCCAACATCCTCATCGACGAAAACGGGCAGCCGACAATCATCGATCTCGGCATCGCCTCGCTCATGGGCGGGGACGCGACGACGACGCTGACGCAGGAGGGCACGCCCATCGGCACGCCCGCGTTCATGGCGCCCGAGCAGGCCAGGGGCGAACGGGCGTTGATCTCGACCCGAAGCGACGTGTATTCGCTCGGTGCCATCGGGTACCTGCTGCTCGCGGGTGATACGCCACACCCCGGCTACGCCACGATTCACGAGTTGATTCGGC
>JADFGU010000150.1 GCA_022567535.1 Planctomycetota bacterium
GTGCAGCGCGTTGTAGAGGGTCGCCAGGCTCACGCCCGGGATCCGCTCACCAACGATCTCGAACAACTCCTCCGCCGTGGGGTGTGAGCGAGACTCCGCCAGGGCGCGATACAGCATTTCCCGCTGGCGTGTGCACCGAAGCCCACACCGTCCAAAGACCGCTCGGATGTCTTTGCCCTCGCACGCCATGGAATGGTCCTGGGGCGGCATATCAGGATAACTATATCCATCCCGCAAACGGCGTTCGGGCCGCCCGAGTCTCACCTCGGGCGAACGGGCGGAATCGTGGGCCGATCCAGCACGAGCAGCCGGTGCGGGATCCCGATTTCGTCGAACGGGTCGCCCTGGTTGTGCCAGCCCAGGCCGCGGTAGAACGCCGCCACCGGCTCTCGGGCGTGGCACGACAGCCGGCGCAGGTCTTTGACCCCAAACGCCCGCGACTCGATCGCAACCACCAGTCGCCGACCGATTCCCTCCCCCTGGCGCTGCGGGTCCACCGCCATCTGGAGCAGTCGGCCCTCGTTCGGCCCGGGATCGCCCACCAGCAGCCCGGCGCATCCGATAACCAGCGGCCCCGTCGGGTGGTCCATCACCGCCACGAAGTGCTCGTACCGCTGCTCCACGCCGGGGAACTCGGCCTCGAACCGCGCCATGCTAAGGCCCAACGGCTTGAACAGCACTCTCTCACGCAGCGCGCGCTCGGACGTGTACAACGGGTCGGCCAGCTCGATTCGTCCGATCGTGATCAATGCGGAACACTCCATGCGCTGCTGACAGTATCGGTCTTGCAGGGCGTGCGCCGCTGCAAGTTCGCCAATCTCTATCGGGCCGACACGCGATCTTTGTCCTCCTCGCACGCGTACGATTAGCAGCCCATGACGCCACGCAGACCAACCCGCCCCGTGTTCGTCGGCGACGACCGAGTCGGTGTCGTCCAGATCGGCGGCGGGCTGCCCCGGCAGGGCGTGCCCTCAGATCCGGCCCCCGTCTCCGTGCAGACCATGACCGCCGGCTACACCCATGACATCGACAAGTGCGTGGCCGAGATCCACCGGCTCACCTCGGCCGGCGCCGACATCGTCCGTGTGGCTGTCCCGGAGCGCAAGGACACCGAAGCGCTGCCCGAGATCCTGAACCAGTCCTCAGTGCCGATCGTCGCGGACGTGCACTTTCACTTCAAGCGCGCCCTGGAGGCGATCGAGGCGGGCGTCCACAAAATTCGCCTGAACCCGGGCAACATCAGCGACCGCGCGCAGGTCCGGGCTGTCATCGACGCCTGCAGGGACCGCTGCGTCCCGATCCGTGTCGGCGTCAACGAGGGCTCGATCGTCGAGCGCAAGGACAAGCACAAGCGGCTCAAGGAGCTGGGCGCCGTATTCAGCGAGCAGAAGCACGGGTACATGCTCGCCATCATGGTCGCCAAGCTCGAGGAGTACCTCGAGCTGTTCACCGAGCTCGACTTTCACGACGTGGTCATCAGCGCCAAGAGCATGGACGCGACGCTGGTCATCGACGCCTACCGCGAGATCTCAAGCCGATTCGACTACCCGCTGCACCTCGGCGTCACGCACGCGGGCCCGAAGGAGACCGGGTGCATCCGCTCGGTCGCCGCGTTGGGCACGCTGCTGGCCCAGGGCGTGGGCGACACCATCCGCATCAGCTATGCCAGCGACCCGATCTGCGAGGTCCAGGACGGGCTCGAACTGCTCTACGCGCTCGGCCTGCGCCAGCGCGTGGGTGCCGACCTGATCGCCTGCCCCACGTGCGGCCGGATCCAGGTCGATCTGTTCTCGCTGGTCCAGGACGTGCGACAAAAGCTCGCCGACGAGATCGAACTGCCGATCAAGGTCGCGGTCATGGGCTGTGTGGTCAACGGCCCGGGCGAGGCGGAGGGCGCGGACGTAGCTGTCTTCGCGGGCGACCATCGCGGCATCATCTACGTGCAGGGTCAGCGCGTCGCCAACGTCCCGGAAGAGGAGATCCTCGACGCGCTGCTCCAGGAGTGCGTGGCTTTTCAGGACAGGGTCCGCACCGGCACGGCGAAACTCGGCGACAAAAAGGTCGAGATCGTCCCGCCGGATCCGATCGGCGAACTCGGCAGCGGGTGGGAAAAGATGGCGGCCGAACGCATGGGCCACACCGACCTCACACTCGGAAACACCTGAAGCCCCCACGCACCCGACCCCCCGCGGTTCGCTCCGCCCGGCGTGGGCGATGAAGACACTGAGATCACCGCCCCATCTGCTCGATGCTCCGTTCCAGTTGGCGCTTCATCGTTGAACGGAACCACCGGACCTGGCCCGCTGACATCCCGGTCTGGGCGATCTCGACCTCGATGGCGCGCAGCCACCGCTCGTTGATGGGCTCGTACCCGAGATCCGTCAGGCGTTCTTGTAAATCGATCAGGTGCCCGGCGCCGTAGACGATGCCGACGGTCTGCACGCCCGGCTCCTGGGCGATGATCCGTTCGAGGTCCGCCATGACGACCGCGTTCCGATCTTTGATGAGCACGTCTATGAGGCGGCCCAGTTCGCCCGGCGCCGCGGCCAGAACCGCGTCCGCGATCGAGAGAATGTCGAGCAGCCCGATCTTGAGCGTGGCCTGCATCGTCGGGCTTGAGCCGACGAGCCTGAGCCCGAAGCCAATGAGCCTGGACACGAACGAGCTGCCGTCCAGGGCCGCGAACAACTCGTCGCCGCTCACGCCCGACGAATCCAGCAGGTCCATGATCTCGTCCATGGACAGGTCGCTGTTGCGCCAATTCTGCCCGTCGGTGTCCATGGCGTTGAGCTGGAACACGAGCCCCAGCGCGTCGGCGAGCTGACCCTGGATCCCGTCATCCCGGTCCGCCATCATCTCGTCCTTCGAGATCGGATCCTGATCCGAGAACGCCAGGTCCGCGGCCTCGGCATCACCGCCCCGCTCGCCGTCCGACCCAAGACTGATGACGTCGAAGGGGCCTTGCCCCAGCGGCGGCCGCTCGATTTCGTACACGAGAGGCCGACCCCACGCGTCGGTCAGCCTGCCGTCGATCAGCGACGCCACGCGTTGTTCCAACCCCCCGGCCATCGTCTGAAGCTCGTCCGGGTACGCGCCGTTGTCCCGCCGGTACACCTCCACGACGGTCGCGATGAATCGGATGCGACGCGTGGTCAGCTGGGCTCGACGCGCGTCGGTGGCCTCGATCGGGTACTCCCCGGCGCCCGGCGGCTTGACGCCCTCGAACAGCACCACGTCGAGCCCGTCCAGATACGCCTGGAGCTGCTCGTAAAACTCAGCGTCGGCGATGTGCACCGCGCCGGCGAGGCTCACCGTCGGCCCCGGGCCGCGAGGCATCGCGTACTCCCGAGTCGCGATCTCCAGCCGCAGCGTCCCCGCCTGCTCATCCTCGACGATGCGGATGAAGGCTCCCGAATCGCCCGCGTCCTCGATCTGGGCCGAGGCGATCCCCGCGAATATCGCACACGCGGCCATCGCCACACCGACTCGTTCCGTCGTTCTTCGCATCGCACACCTCGACAGTAAACCGCAGGCACATCGTATCGTGCCCGAATCTCTTTCGGCTCGAACCCCGCTTCGTTGCACGCCAGCCGGGGATCAGCGACATTCGGGCGATGAAACTGGGTACGCCGGGTGGCGCCCGGGCTCCCGCTCGCCGCCGCGATGTGTAAGGGCGGGTGAAAGTTCATGCCCTGCCCGACCGACGATGGCCCTCCCCGTGATTGACCCGCCCTCGGGCGTCAATTCGCAAGCATGCGCCGTTGAAGCTTCTCGATCCGGGCCGGTTGAGCGCGGCCCTGGGACGTGCTGCGGTAGGCAGTGATCGCCTCTTGTAGCGCACGCTCGCACACCAGCAGCGCCACCGGAGCACACCCATACGCCGAGGCGACGCGACGCACCGTTTCACGCGCCTCGATGCCTATTTTGAGCCGCCGGGCCAGAAGTCGAAACGCCCGCTCGCGGCTCTCGGCCCGGGCGCCCCTGACCCACGTAAGGAAAAGGACCGCACCCACGATGACGAACAGCGCGACGACCACCGCTGCCACAACCACCCACGGCGGCGGCGTGGACGTGTCGAAGACGGGATCCCTCAGCACGAGCTCGACGACTCCCGCCTCGCCGGGCTGCCCCAAACACGGGCCGACCAGCGCCGCAAGACACACGAATCCGACCCACGCACACCTCACCACGCCACCTCCAGGCCGACATCGGCGGCCCGGTCGGTCCAACCCGCCTGCGCGCGGCGGATCAGCGCCCGCGCGCATGCGCTCGCCCGCGCACGGATGTCGGAGTCCTTCTCCTCGCCGGCCAGCTCCGACACGCAGGCGGCGAGTGTCGCCGAGTCGCTCGTGATCCCGCCCGCCGCACCGCTGGTCAGCAGACGATCGGTCAGCCACAGGCCGGCGATCCGGTGCATCCGCCGATCGTCCGACAGCATTGACACAAGCCCCTCGACGGCGTGCGGCTCGTACACCCGGCCCGAATCTCCCACCTGGTTTCCTCGCAGCAGCGAGCCGATGGCGTTCGCACGCACGCGATGATTCGCGTCCGACTTCAGCTCGAGCATCTGCGCGTACATCGGGGGATCGGCCACGGCCAGATCGGTTCGCCGCAACGACCAGCGGGCGATCGCTTCGATCGCGTTGGCCCGCACACGGTGTCCCGCGTGCTCGAGCGCGGAACGGACCACGCGCCGAGCCGTGGGAGTCCCGACCTCTCCCAGCGCCGAGACCGCGGTCGCCGCGACGCGCAGCTCCTCCTCGCCCCACACACCTGGGCCGCGTACACACCGCTGGAGCTCCGCCTCGAGCGTTTCGGCAAGCCCGATTCGTCGGCACAGCATGATCGCGCCTACGCGCCGCACCGCATCGCCGGATGTGATTCGGCCTCGCAATTCCGCCAGCAAAGACTCGCGATCGTCACGCAGCCGCTGCCGGGCGCACACGTGCGAGGCGGACGCCTCTCCCCAGGGATCCAGACGCAGACACTCCTGCTCGGCGATCGCTCGCACGGTTGCGGCCGGGTGCCGGCGAAGTCGCTCCGCGACGCGGGCATCGATCCCGGGATCGCGGTCCGAGGAGGCGGCGCCGACGTTTGACGCTCTGAACACCGCGGTTCTCGCGACGCGCGCGTCCCGGTCGAAGCAGTAATCCGCGAGCGCCCGCAGGCTTGCGGCTCGGGCCGCCGCATGGCGAACCGCGGTGTCGCCGTCGGTGAGCAGGGGATCCAGCGCCCGCTGCCGCGACGCCGCATCCATGTTCAAAGAGCACGCCCACCGCGGCAGGTTTCGGCGTGCTGCAACGCTCAGCGCGCGCACGGTCGCCGCGCCGGGTATGGGCCCCGCTGCGGGCCAGCGCACGAGCGTGAGCCCCGCCGCCGCGCCCGAGTCATCCGCGTTGCCCGCGACGACCTTGGGGCGGACCTTGATCATCCGAAGCCGGCGACGACGGACTGGATGGGCCGCCAGATGGCCGTGTCTGAGCACGATCTCGTGATCCTCGGTGGTTTCAGCTCGCGCAAGGCGGTCCAGCGCCGCGGCGGCGATCGGGTCGCGGGTCAGCCAGTGCCAGGCCCGAGATCGAACCAGCGGCTCACGCGCACGGCGAAGCACCGAGCGCAGCACGATGTGCCCGGGATCGTCGCGACGATTCAGCCACGCCACGAGGGGGCGGTCATCGTCGCCGGCGACGCCATGCCTCGGCTCTCCCAGCGCCACGAGCGCCGCCAGAACCACTCGCCGTCGCCGGTGCGTGTTGACGCCCTTGATTGCGCGCAGCAGGTGATTCTCGAAGGCCAAGCGTGCTGCGATCGTCACTGCCTCGCCCGTCTCAGACACGTCCCTCGCGCCCGCTTTCTCCTTGACGCCGATGACACGAACACCGCCCACGCGCCCGGCCGCCCGCACCAGCCCCGCCTCGGCCGACTTCGACACGCGGGAATCCTCATCGAAGAGCAGCGTGACGAGCGGTCCGACCATCTCCGGACGACCGAGATCCCCCACCAGCATTGCTGCACAGAGTCGCTCGTCCGCCGACGTGGAGCCGACGAGCAATTCGACCGCGTCGCCCCACCGTCCCCGCCCGATGGCGAGCGCGGTCTCACGGCACTCGGCTGACAGGACCGTCCAGCGCCGCGCCAGTTCCAGTCGTGCCGGCCGCGCCAAACGTTCGCTCCGCCGCCGCGACAT
>JADFGU010000151.1 GCA_022567535.1 Planctomycetota bacterium
TGATCGTGGCGGCGTTCGCGGTGTTCTGGCTCGACGAGCTGGTGGACCGGATCCACACGCCACGCTGGCTCCTCGACGGGGCTCTGCCCTTTCACGACACGCTGCCCCGGGGGAGCGTGCTGTTCGTGGTGCTGGTCGGGGTGGGTGTGCTGGCGGCCCTTGAGCTGGCGCGGATCCTGCGTCAGAACGGCATCGACGCGTCTAGCAGGATGATGTGCGGGGCGGCGCTGATCGGGCTGGCGGTCTCGTCGCTCGTGCCGGCGAGCGCGCAAGGCGTGACCAGCACCGCGATCGTGAGCTCCTCGGCCGCGTGCGTCCTGCTCGTCTCCCTGGCGTTTTACAGCCGCGACAAGACTGTCGAGGGCGTGGTGGCGGCGACCGGCGGCACGCTGCTGTCGTTCGTGTATCTCGGACTGCTGCTCGGGTTTATGATGGTGATCCGGCGCGAGCACTCCGCGTGGGTGCTGCTGTGGATCCTGCTCGTGACCAAGTCGTGCGACATCGGCGCCTACTTCACGGGGCGTGCGATCGGCCGGCGCAAGCTGATCGCGTGGCTGAGCCCGGGCAAGACATGGGAAGGGCTCGGGGGCGGCATCGCCACCTCCGCCCTGGTCGGATCGCTCGGCGTGTGGGTGCTCAACGCGCGGGTGCTCGGGACGCCGGACGAACTATCGACGGGGCTGCTGGGTGGAGCCGTGGCCGGCGTCATCTTCGGGATCGTCGGGCAGGCGGGCGATCTGATCGCGAGCCTGCTCAAACGCGACGCGGGGATCAAGGACGCGGGGTCGGCGCTGCCCGGCTTTGGCGGCGTCATGGATGTCGTGGACTCGCCGATCCTGGTGGCCCCCGTGGCGTACTGGTGGCTCACGACGATCGGGTGATGGCGTTTCTTTCCCGGGCCACGCATCGGCGCTACACTCTGTCGTGCGAGAAGATGTGGTAACAGGAGCCCTGAATGAGCGTCACGGAGAAACTGCTCCGCGTATATCGGGTTGATCGGCAGCTTGCGGGGCTCAAGGGGCGTCTGTCCGGGGCGCAGCGATTCCTGGACGAGCAGATCAGACTGTTGCACGGCATCGAGTCGCGGCAGACCGAAACCAACCAGAAATACAAGAAGCTCCAGGCCGAGGTCGGCGACCGCGAGAGTGAGATCGCACGCCTGGACGAGCGGATCACGCTCTTGCGCGATCGGATGAACTCGGCCAACACCAACAAGGAATACAAGGCGTTCCTGACCGAGATGAACACGCACAAGGCCGAGCGTGGGCATGTCGAGGAGGATGCCCTCGAGCGCATGGCGCGCCTGGACGACCTCAAGGCCGAACTCGCCACGCTCGACAACGAGCAGGCCGAGCGCGACCGGATGCGCCAGGTGGCCGAGCACGATCGCGACGAGCGACGGGCGAGCGTCCAGGATCGGCTCAACGAACTCGAGGCCGAACGCCTCGAAGTCGTCAAGGGAGTCCCCGGCGACGCGCTGGCGATGTACGAGCACCTGCACGCCGAGCGTGATGAAGAGGCGATGGCCCCCGTGCAGATCCAGGACCGAAAGCGGCACGAGTACAACTGCGGGTCGTGCATGATCGCGCTGCCCATCGAGAGCGTCAGCGCCCTGCTGAGCCACGGCGGGCTAACCACCTGCGTCTCGTGCGGGTGCATCCTGTACCTCGAGAGCGAAACGGCGGCGGCGCTCCTGCCGACCGAGAAGCGGTAGAGGCCCGACGTGTGCGGCCGGCGCCGGGGTCGAGCCGATCAATTCAACCCATGAAACGCATGCCGCGGCCAACCGGGCGTGAGGCGGGGCAGGCGGCGACGCGCAGTGCGCGGCGTTGGGCACGCCTCCGCCCGTGGCTGATCCCCGCCGTGCTCCTGCTGTGCGTCACACTGCCGCACCTCGGCGACGGCGACTGGCAGCGGGGCGATTCGGGGTGGTACACCGCGATCGGGGTGCAGGCGTGGCGCACCGGCGAGCTCTGGACGCTCATGGGCGAGCCCGGGCAGTCATACTTCAACAAGCCGCCGCTCGTCTTCTGGATCACCGGGTTCGTGGCGTGGGTCTTTGGACCATCGGCGTGGGCGGCGCGCCTGCCGACCGTCGCCGCGGCCCTCGGGTGCGTGCTGGCGACCGTGGGAATCACGCGCGTGTTCGCGACGAGACGGACGGCGCTCACCGTCGGCGTCGTGCTCGCGCTGAGCATCGAGTTCTTCCGACGAACGCGCGAGGTCTCCCTGGATCTGTGGCAGCTCGTGTTCCTGCTGCTCGCGCTCTGGATCGCGGCCGGCGCGGTGAAGGATCGGCGCTGGCGGCGGCTGGCGCCGGCCGGTGTGCCGATCGGACTGGCGCTGATGTGCAAGCCGCTGGTGGCGCTGCTCGGGCCGGTGGCGATCGCGGTCTGGATTGTCGGCATCGGAGAGACACGGCGGCTGGGCTGGGTGGCGCTGATGGTGGGCGCAGCGCTGCTGATAGCCGGGCCGTGGCACCTGGCGATGGCGCTCGAGCACGGCGGCACGTTCATGCGCAGTTATATCGGGGCCGAGATCGCCGGTCGCGCAGGCGGCGGGGTCGGCGTCACGACCGAGACCACGCCCGCGTTCTACCTTGTGCAACTCGGCAAAGCCTACTGGCCGTGGCTCCTGTTCGTCGTGCTCGCCGTTGTGACCTGGGCGCGGGGAAAGGACATGGGACGCGACGGGCGGGCCATGGTGCTGGCGCTCGCGTGGACGCTCGTGTGGCTTGCGGCGCTGAGCGCGTTCCCCGATCGGCGCGACCGGTACGCGCTGGTGCTGCTGCCAAGCCTTGCGATGCTGGCCGGGCTGTGGCTCTCGCGCTGGCCCTGGGCGTGGCTGCGCGTCTTCAGCGCGCGGGCCATGCGATTCGGCGTGCCGCTCGCGTGCGCCGGAGCGGTGGTGTTCGCACTATTGCCCGTGCGCGTGCAGCGGCCGTTCGACCCGCAGTGGCCGACCCTCTTCGCGTGGATGCAGCACGAGGGCGTGACCGAGCTGTGGCAGGGTGGTTTCTACGGCTATCACGGGTCGCGGCTGTATCTGCAGACCGGGTCGTGGCCCATCACCACGCGCGACCGCTGGGGCGAAGCACTGCCCGAGCCGCCCGAGGGCGCAGCGATCATCTACCACCAGCGCGACGGCCTGGTGCCCGGGTCGAACGAGTCGGTGGTGTTTCATCACCGGGCGCTGACGGTGACACGGCTGATGGGTTCGCGCTGGTCGCCGATCGTCGTGACGGATCCGGGGGAGAGGTGAGGGGGAGAAGCGACGAAGCGACGGAGCGACGGAGCGACGAAGGGGGAGACAGGGGGATAGTGGGCGCCAGTCGGCGAGCATGGCGCTGCGTTATACTGGCAGCCGAAAGGTCTCGCCCGGGTCCGGCCGAGGCTGGACGGGAAATCTCGACTGAAGGAGTGTCGGATGATCAGAGGCGTACACACCATGTTCTATTCTTCGCAACCCGAGGCGCTGAGGGCCTTCATACGGGACAAGCTTCGCTTCCCATACACGGACGTTGGCGACGGCTGGTTGATCTTCGATCTCCCCGAGGCCGACATGGGGTGCCACCCGGCCGACGATCAGGAAGGAAAGAGCTCCGGCACACACTACGTCTCGTTCTACTGCGACGATATCGAGAAGACCGTCGCCGAGTTGACCGGTCGCGGCGTCGAGTTCACCGATGAAATCCGGGACGTCGGCTACGGGCTGGCCACACACTTCCGCATGCCCGGAGACTTTCAGGTCCAGCTTTACCAACCGTAGCTACACCAAGGCGCCGACCAGCACGTGATGCCGCCCACCCAGCCGCTAGGATGACCGCATCGGGATCGGGGCCGTCGCACAGCCCCGAGACCCTGCGGGAGTACTCCATGAAGCTCCGGTGGCTGTTGACATCAGGTCGGATACGCTGGGCGGCCTTGATCGCCAGCGCCCTGCTCTTTGCTCTCACGATCGTGTCGTGCTGGCTGAGTGTCACGGTAGAACGGACGGAAACGTTTCCAATGCCTGGCGGAGGATTTGGGAATGCCATTCTGGCGAGGTCGGTCACCATTCCACTTCTCGACCGTGGCCGCGTTCAAGTCATCTTGCGCATGCCGCTCTCACGTGGCGAGCCAAACGTCACGACGACGTATCGGTGGCGTGTTGAGAACCAAGGCTTCTTGCACCGGGACGGCGGCACGGGCCCGTATGCGCTGTGGCTGAACTGGCACTTTAAGTCTTGGAGCCCCGTGTGGTTTGTCGAGATCCCTGTCTGGATGCTGCTGCTCGCCGTTGCGGGACCGACGGTCTGGCTCTGGCGAACCGACCGCCGAGTGAGGCCCGGCCACTGCCCGCACTGCCGATACGACCTTGCCGGTTTGAATGTCCGCTCGGAGAGCGGACCAACCGGGGGAAATGGGGTCTGCCCCGAGTGCGGCGAGCCCGTCGGCGGTGACGCTTGAGGATTGGCAGGAAATGCGGATTGAGACACCGAAAGATGCCATGATGTGAAACCCGGTAGGAATCGGGGCTGGCGCGAGGCCCAGCTTCGATGGTGCGGGAGCGAACATGAGGCGGCGAATCTGGATTGCACTGCGGGCTTTGCAGTCGCCCTGGGCAAACGCCGCGTGTGCGGCAGTTCTTCTCAGCGCCTCAGCGCTGGTCTTCGCACCGCGTGGCCAACACACATCGACGTGCGGACAGTGGGTACAGCGTCACGTGCTCAAGCGAAACCCGAGGGGCATGTCCTTGTCGCCTGGGCGGAGTTGGGGGTATTACGTCAAGGATGACTGGATCTTCGCGGGAAGGATCCTTTCGAGTCACGCCCCGCTCGACTATTCACGTTACATCAACTTCGTGTATGACGATCGCCCGCGTCGCACAGGCTTCTGGGCCCTGACGCGTCTCGTCGAGGGCGAACGCCTCGTGCCTTGGGCGCCCCCGGGGGTCGTTTCGCCCGCCATGTTCCTCCCGGCCCGGCGTGCTCTTGCACTCAGCGAGCCGGAGTTCGCCCACCTGAGAGAAGGCGATGCGCTCACGTCTCGAATCCTGTGGGGCGGGATCGCACTCAATACGGCGACCATTGTCGCGCTGATGGGGTTTCTGTGGTCGATCGTGTGGGTGCCGCGAGGATACGTGCGGTTCATCCGAGGGCGCAGGCGACGAATCGGCCTGTGTCCCAATTGCAGGTACGATCTTGCCGGGCTGACTTCGGACACGTGCCCCGAGTGCGGCGGTGCGGTCGATCACTCGAACAGGGGCGATCCGTCCGCTGACTGAGCCGGCGAGTAGGCGGCGCCCACGTGCTCGGCGCCCGCCTGCGTGAGCGTTCGGCCGCGCCGGGTTCGGGCCAGGAAGCCGATCTGCAGCAGGTACGGCTCGACCGTGTCCGCATAACACCTATGCGATCCGACGGCCCCCATTCTGACGTCTCCCGCGAGTGGCGGTTCAGTTGCACAGTCAGGCGGGCGGGAGCGGCCCCTCCACCGGCGCGCAAAGGGAAGGACCGGACAGCACGTCCGGTCCCTCGGTAATGACTGACTTCGAGCCTTGCGTGTGCCGCTTAGCGACGACGACGCAGAGCTAAGGCGCCGAGACCCAGCAGCAACAACGAGCCGGGCGCCGGAATAATCGTCACATTGTCGAAGCCCAGCGTGTTCCCGGCCACGCCTGATGCGCCGCCGAAGAAGCGGTATCCGCTGGGCGGTAGCAGCCCGCCGCCGCCGGCCCCGCCGACCAGATAGCGATCGATCGGGTTGTGCGTCACCGTGCCTCCGCCGCCGGAGATGTCAGTCAGCGACACTTCCAGAATCTGGTTCGTATCCAGGTCGAAGGTCGTGGACCAGCGGTACCAATGGTTGACCGCCAGGTTCTGGAATCCCGGGTCGGCCACGGATTCGAGCAACTGCGCGCCTCCGGCATCGTACCACACGTAGTCCGCGTTCCACTCGGTGGCGGTCGTCGGATCGACCCAGCGGGCCAGGGCGATGAACGTGCGTTCGGCGGGGAAGAGCTGCGTCGAGAAGCTGCCGAGGTTCTGGGCCGAGGGGAGCTGACCGTTGAACGTGGCGGCGATGTCAAACGCCACCGTCCACGTGCCCGTGCCCGCGCCGTACGAGGCCGGCGTCTGTGAACGGGAGAAGACC
>JADFGU010000152.1 GCA_022567535.1 Planctomycetota bacterium
CACGAGCACTCGCGTGCCCCTCGAAATCGGCTCGTCGCAGCCGCATCGAGCCGCCGGTGGGCTCGAACGTCGCCGTGAGCGAATCGCCGCTGGCCCGGCCGTCGGGGCTGATCACCGTTGCGGCCCCCTCGAACAGCGCACGCTCGACCCCGATCACGCGCTCCCGGTCAACGGCCAGATCGCCCGAGGCGTGTGTGGCCCATTCGATCCGCTGCCCCGTCTCGGCGTTGTCGGCGAAGCCAGGCCCTGGGATGTCGAAAGTCCGCCGACCCAGATCGACTTCGATCATCGCCAGCCGGGCTTCGACCGTGCCGCGGTCCTCGCTGGGCGCGAGAAGGCGCACACCCGCCTCACCCTCGCCGCCCATTCTAGCGATCTGCGTGGTCGCGGCGTACTCCATCCATGCGCACGTGGCGGTCGAGCCGGTCCGAGTGTCGGAAATCCTCACCTGCCCGGTCGGGCTCGATGAGAATCGCGCGAAGACATGATTCCCGCCCGCCAGTTCGCTGGGTGTCTCGTCGAGCGGCGTGACGATCATCGGTCCCGACCATCGCAGCTCGATCGGGAGCCGGTCGTCGATCGGCTCGTTCGCCTCGCCTTGGGGCTGGGCGGCCGGGATGAAGCGGGTGATCGCGTGTGCGAGCGCGGGGCCGAACGGCACGCCCGGCGCCGACGATCGCTTTGACACGCCCTTGAGCTGCGGGATCGCGCCCTCGGGCAGCCGATTGTCGCGCAGTCGAACCCACAGGCTCAGCTGGTCCGATTCGATCCGCCTCCCGCCACGGGTCAGCGCAACATCGTCTGCGAAATCGATGCGGTACAGACGATCCGTCGGCTGAGGCCCTGACGCCGCCTCGGCCGGAGCGCCACTCGGCCGGGACTGAGCTGCGGGCGGCGTAGCCTGCGCCGGATGTGCTCGGTGCGATCGCGTTTCACGCGGCCGACTCGCGCCGACCGCGGCCGACGGTACGTACCGCGCGAACCGGCCTCGCGTGATGCGCAGGCTGTTCAGCGACCCGTCCGAGAGATTCGCCAACGCGTCGAGCCCAACACCGCGCACCACGAACTCGTCGCCGACGATGCGGATCGGCCGCTCGGTCGACAGTTGGCCGAGCGTGGTGTCAAAGCGCACGGACTCGAAGTACCCGATCATGACCGGCCGATCGTCATCGACATCGACCGCCGAGCCCGCGCCGACCGGATCGAACAGCCGAATCTCGACGTTCCCGCTGAGCGAGCCGTGCTCGGGATGCTCCTGTCCCGCGGGGATATAGACCTCGCCGTGGTCGGCCCGCATGTAGATTGTCTGCCCGTCGCGATGGAAGTACGTCACACGCGGTTCGTCGATGGTGTAACGATGGTCGCCGAGCGGATCGGCGCGACTGGCCGTGAGCACCGCCCGCAGCGCGCCGTCCGACTCGTCGATCATCTCGACTCGGATGTTCTCGCCCGCCGAGATGCGTTCCGGCCCGGCGTTGCCGATCGGCGCGGGCATGTCGATCTCGCCCGCCTGGTTCGCCCGCGGTGCCGGCCGGTACGGATTCAGCCTGAACAGGCCGACAATGACCAGACCCCCGATCACGATCCCGGCCGCGATCTGCCAACCCCGTCGGCGAGTCTGCGTCGAACTCATGGGACATCGTATTGCCGCAGGGCCTCGTCCAGCCGGCCCATGCGTTCCAGCAGGTGTTCGATCGCCTCGCGCACCGCGCCCCGTCCGCCCGGGGCCGACGTTGTGTAATCCGCGCACGCTTGCACACGCGGATCGGCGTCAGCCACCGCGATCGCATACCCCGCCCGTCGCATGGCCGGCAGGTCCGGCAGATCGTCCCCAACGCACGCCACCGACGCCGGCTCGATCCCGAACCGCTCACACAATCGCTCCAACTCCGCCAGCTTGTCCGAAACGCCCTGCATCACGGTCGTCACGCCCAGCTCAGCCATGCGCGCCTCAACCGCCGCGCTGGTGCGACCCGATACGATCGCGATCTCGTACCCCAGGCCCGTCCACAGCTTGATCCCCAGCCCGTCGCGGGCGTGAAACCGCTTGAGTTCATTGCCGTTCATGTCAAGAACGATCGAGCCGTCCGTCAGAACGCCATCAACGTCGAGCATCAGAAGTATGATCCGTGGGCGCGGCTCGCTCATCCCTGCACCAGCCGCATCGCCATGAGATCCTGCACGTCGATGATGCCGATGGGACGGCCGCGATCATCGACGACCGGGATCTCGTCCTGGCGGTACTCGCGTACGAGCCGGACCGCGTCGCCGGCCACGGCGGTCTCGGGCACCGTGCGCGGGTTGGGCGTCATCACCTCGCGGATCGGTCTGGAGAGTTGGGCCGGGTCTTTCAGAATCAGCCTTCGCAGATCGCCGTCCGTGAAAATGCCGGTGAGTTCTCCCGTGCCCGGATCGACGAGCAGCAGGGCGCCCGGTCGGCGCCCGGTGGTGGCGGCTTGCTCGAGGGCGCCGCGCACACTCGTGTCGTGCGCGATCGCCACCACCCCATCACCGACCGTGAATCGAAGCAGCTCCATCACGGGTCTGAGCATCCCGCCGAGCGACCCGCCCGGGTGCCGGCGCGCGAAGTCCGCACTCGAGAAATCCCGCCGTCGCGCCACGGACAGAGCAAGCACATCGCCAAGGGCCAGCGATGCTGTCGTCGATGCCGTCGGCGCCAGGAACCCGCCGCCGGCGGCCTCGTCATCCGCGTCGATCGTCAGGGCGACCGTGGCCAACCGCTGAAGCGTCGAGGGCGTCGCCTCGGGCATCTTGCGCGTGATGGAAACGATCGGGAGCGCGTCCTGGCGGATCATGGCCGCAAGATTGACCACCTCCTCGGTCTCGCCCGAGAAAGAGATCGCGATGAGCGTGTCGCTCTTACGGAACCGCCCGAGATCGCCGTGGGCCGCCTCGGTCGGGTGAACCGTGTGCGAGGGGATCCCCAGCGACGCGAAAGTCGCCGAGATCTTGGCCCCGATCAGCCCGGACTTGCCCAGCCCGGACACGAGAACCGTTCCGCCCGAGTCCGCGCAGGCCTGAATGAGCGAGACGGCCTGATGGAACGGCTCCGCGATGGTCTCGGCCATGCCGGCCACCGCGCTCGCCTCGGCACGCAGAACCGAGGCGGCGAACGCTCGCTCCGCATTCAACGCCGCCGCATCGGGTTCGCCCGTCTTCGCCATCGCCGGGAAGGGTAGACTCCCACCGACCGACGAGGCTGCCCCAAGGGCCGGGAGATCGCGTGCCAGACCCCGTGACCACAAGCCAGGACTACCGGGTGAGGCTGGAGGCGTTCGACGGTCCACTCGACTTGCTGCTCTACCTCATCCGCCGGGCCGAGGTCGATCTGCACGAGATCTCGATCGCCGACATCACCGATCAGTATGTGCAATCACTCCGGGAGGCCGACCGGATCGACATCGAGTTGGCCGGCGAGTTTCTGGTCATGGCCGCCACGCTCATGGAGATCAAGGCTCGGATGCTCTCTTCGCAGAGCCAGGACGCCGGCGATGGCGAGCACACGCCCCGACCGGACCGCGGTGATCCCCAGGGCGATCCGAGGGCGGACCTGATCCGGCAACTGCTGGACTACAAGGCGTTCCGAGACGCCGCCGCCGGGCTTCAGTCGCGGCTCAAGGAATGGTCGCGGCGCTACCCCAGCGCCAGGATAAAAACCGACCCGGTGCCCGCCGACGAGCCGGGCGCGACTGACCTCGACGATCTGGACCTCATGGATCTCGTCCGGGCCTTCGAGGGGATCTGTGCGTCCGTAAACTTCGAGTCGCTCGGCGATCATCAGATCACCTACGACGATACCCCGATCGAACTCCACGCCGCGGACATCATCGATCGGCTAAAGAGCTGCGACGGCGTCGATGAACACGGACGGATCCCGCTCGCAGAGATCTTCCGCGGCAGGAGTCGCAGCGAGATGATCGGGCTGTTCGTGGCGGCGCTCGAACTCGTGCGCCGGCGCGAACTGCTCGTCTCGCAGGACGATCCGACCGGTGCGATCACGATCTCGCTCGGAGAGTCCTGCGACGAGACTCCGCCCCCGATCGCTCAGTAATTCGGATTCCGAACCAGCGCCAGTCGGAGACCGCGCTGGGTCCACGCTGAATCGACATCACGAAAGACAGGTGTCCGTGCTCGTTTCCGCGCGCGACCCGATCACGCGCACGTTGCCGACGCGCCGCGTCACGCCGATCCGATCGAGATACTCGCAGATCGGGACCACGTACTTCCGCGACGAATCAAGCTCATCCTTGATCTGGCTGACCGTCATCTCGCCGACCTCCCGCAGCCGCCCCGCGATGCGTCGCCTCAATTCCTCCTCGCGCCGGGCGTGCAGCACGAACCCGCTCCCGATACGGACCAAGTGTCCGCGGCTGACGCACAGTTCGATCACCGGCGCCAGCTCAGACTCGCTCGCGTCGAGTTGCACGGCCAGGTCCTTCTGGAGCGGCGGGCGAAACGCCGCGTCGCGGAACACGCGGTCGACGTCCTCGCACAGACTCAGTTGCCGCTCGCTCAGCGCCGGCTCGAATGACGACAGGGCGAATCTGTCGCCTTTCATGCGAATGTCGCCGCGCCGGGCCAGCAGGTTGAGGACGCCGTCGAGCAGCCGCTCCTCGACATACGCCAGTTCCGACGCCAGTCGCGACCGCGGGATGGCCGACTCCAGCGGCGCCGCCGCGTGAAGCGCCCGCATGTTCGAGAGGACCCGCGCCGTCAGTTGCTCGAAGCGATCACGGTGCAACAAGGCCCCGGCGTCCGTCGAGGCAGGCACGGCGACCAATCTGCCGTCGCTTGCCAGCCCTTCGATCACCTCCTTTACCGAACCCGGGGCCAGGTCCGCCTCGCGCTCCAGATCCGCGGCATCCCATCGCCGTGTGTCGCGGAAGAACACCGCCGTCTCCGCGCGCACGCTGGGATCGTCGCTCCCGAGGTCCGCCAGGCGTGCGCACGACGCCGGATCTCGACGTGAGATCGGGCCCGGTGTCGGTTGGAGCACGATGCCGCCCCCGAGCGTCGTCACCGGCGACTCGCCGCGCACGACAAATGGCTGCCGGCAGCGTGCCACGACCGGCTGCGCGCACACCAGCTGCGCGATCCCGTATTCGCCCGGCCTGACCTCCGAGCCGTCCAGCAACCGGACGCTCGCCATCAGCTCCGACGAGCCGATGTGAAGCCTCACGCGCGAGCGGTGTCGGATCGGTCGCGCACAGTCGGCGAGCGCCCCGAGGCGCAGCGTGATCCGTCGCGACGGCTCGAGCGAGCCCGGCGCCGCCAACTCGTGCCCGCGAGCGATCTCCGAGTGGTGCGCGCCCGAGAGATTCAGCGCAACCCGCTGCCCGGCCACGGCGGCATCAACGCTCCGGCCGTGCGTCTGGATCGCGCGGACGCGCACGCGGCGCCGCACGGGCAACCACTCCAGCTCGTCGCCCACCCCGACGCGTCCCGACCACGCCGTGCCCGTCACCACCGTCCCCCTGCCTTCGAGCACAAACGACCGATCAACCACGAGTCGGAACGAACCATCGCTCGTACGCTGGGGTGTTGCCGCAGCCGCTTGGGACAGCGCCTCGCGCAGCATGTCCAGGCCGACCCCGGTCTTGGTGGACGTCGCGACGATCGCCGCGCCTTCCAGGAACGTCCCCCGTGTCAGTGTGCGGATGTCATCTCGCACTAGGTCCAGCCACGTTGCCTCGACCAGGTCCGACTTGGTCAGGGCGATCACACCGCGCCCGATCCCGAGCAATCGCATGATCGCCAGGTGCTCTCGCGTCTGGGGCATGACCGAGTCGTCAGCGGCCACGACCAGCAGCGCCATGTCGATCCCCACCGCCCCGGCCAGCATGTTCTTCACGAACCGCTCGTGCCCGGGCACGTCAACGATCCCGAAGTGCACATCGCCGATCGTCAGGTCGGCGAACCCGATGTCGATCGTAATGCCGCGCTGCTTTTCCTGCGGGAGCCGGTCTGTGTCCACACCGGTCAGCGCACGCACCAGCGCCGTCTTGCCGTGGTCAATGTGCCCGGCGGTGCCGAGTATGAGTTCTCTGGGCATGACGGACTTCCGGATCCTTGCGCCCCCGGGGCTCGAGCCCGGGATCG
>JADFGU010000153.1 GCA_022567535.1 Planctomycetota bacterium
GCTTCTGAAGTGATCGTGCGTGCGTGTTGAATCAGCTCGCCGCGATGCGGTCCATGCGCTCGGAGATGTCGCGGAGGCGGTCGGCGTCGCCGCCACTGACCTCCGCCGTCATCCACGCCTCGTCCTTAGCGGTGTAGCCAATCTCGTCGAGCGCGGCCATGACCTTTGGCCAGCCGCAGTCGCCCTCGAGCAGGTTGACGGCGAAACCCTTGCCCTTGCCCTCCCGGTTCATCTTCTCCCGGCTGTATTCCTTGGCGTCGATCTTGTGGATGCGGTGGCCGAGGATGCGGATCCACTGCTCCGGCCAGCCGTAGGCGACGATGTTGCCGATGTCGAAGTGCCAGCCGACCCACTCGCTGTCGAACTCGTCGGTGTAGCGGGCGGCTTCGAGCGGGCTGAGCAGGAAGTTGTTCCAGACGTTCTCCATGAGCAGGCGGATCTGCAAATCCTCGGCCATGGACAAAACCTTTCGGATCTCCTCTTGCGAGCGTTCGTAGGCGGCGTCATACGAGACACTCGCGTTGACCACGGCCGGGACGACGAGCACGGACGTGCCGCGCAATCGCTTGCAGTCCCTTATGGCCTGTTCGAGGCCGCGTCTGCCCTCGGCCCGCACGTTCGGATCGGGGTGCGAGAACGGCTTTGCCCAGTGAACCGAGTCGACGACGCCCGGGATGATGATGCCGGTCTTGTCCATCGCGCTGAGCAATTCGTCCTTGTCCAACTCGCTGGGGGCGTCCGGCTCCACGCCGTCGAACCCGAGTTCTTTGATAAGACTGAACTTTTCGAGCACGGTGTCGCCCGGGCCGATCATCCCGTACTTCAGCGCCTTCTTGATGTTCCGATCCTGTGGCATGGTGAACGCCTTGGCTGCGGCCGGCACGGCGCCGATAGCAACCGCGAGCGAGGCGCCGGCGCACGATGTGATGAAGCCTCTTCGATCGAGTTTGCTGGTCATGGCGATCTCCGTGTGCGCTCGTGACCTGTGGTGGATTCACTCAAAGGAACCTGGTCTTGCCGGGCCTGGCGACTTCCGGGAACGGGCGCGGGCCCCATTCCCATCCGTCTGGGCTGAGATTCTCTTGCGAATTGAGTGCCTGCTCCCAGGTGATGGTCTCGCCGGTATACGCGGCCATGCGGCCCATGATCGCCATGAGCGTCGAGTGTGCCATCAGCACGCCGTCGTCCACACGGGTGCCACTCTTGATCGCCGCGAAGAGCTCGTCGTGCTCCTGCTGGTACATGTTGTTCTTGATGGCGGACCCCTTCCACGGGTTGGAGCCGGTCATGGTGTGCTGGCCGCTCCAGGGCCTCATGGTGTAGGTGCCATCTGATCCGAGCATGTACGCGGTGTTGTCGCCGGACTCGGTCGGCCAGTGACGGCACATGTGGTACGCGCGTGCGCCGTTCTCATACTCGTAGAAAACAGAGAAGTGGTCGTAGACGTTTCCGGTCTCGGGAACGTCCGGGCGAACGCTGCGCCCGCCGACGGCCGTGCAGCGAAGCGGCGGCACGTCGCGATTCGCCCATGCGATCCAGTCAACCGCGTGAATGCCCTGCTCGACGATGTGGTCGCCGCTGAGCGGCGTGAAGTACTGCCAGTTGCGGAGTTGGAATTCGAGGTCGCTCCACTCGGGCTGGCGCTCGTGCGTCTCCACCCATCCGGCGACGTTGTAGGTCGATTGCACGGTGTGGACATCGCCGATTCCGCCGTCGAGCAACCGCCCGAAGCCCTCGCGCATCTGGCTGTGATAGCGCCAGCAGAAGCCGCTCATGAGCGAGAGCCCGCGGGCCTCGGCCATGGCGGAGGTCTCGAGCACCGAGCGGATGCCGGGGGCGTCCACGGCGACGGGTTTCTCGCAGAAGATGTGCTTGTTGGCCAGCACCGCCGCTCGCAGGTGCGTCGGGCGGAATACGGGCGGCGTGGCGAGCAGGACCACGTCCACGCCGGAGTCGATGAGTTGCTGATACGCGTCGAATCCCAGGAACTTGCGGTCGCCAGTGACCTGGATCTTGTCGCTGCGAGCGGCGTGGTGTTCGTCCAGGATCATCTTCTCCGAGATCTGTGCGAGATTGCCGAGCTTGTCGTCGATGCGCCCGGGGAAGATGTCAGCCATGGCCCAGAGGACCGCGCCCGGGTCGGCGTGCATGGCTTGCGCGGCGGCCCCCGTGCCGCGACCACCGCAGCCGATCAGGCCGACCTTGACCGTGTCCAGGCCCCGCACGTTGGCGGTTCTGGCGATGAGCGGTGCAGCCGAGGCGACGACAGCGAGGCCCGCTGACGCCTTGATGAACTGACGCCGGGAAACGTCCGAGGTGCGTGCACGGTCGTGTGTCATCTCAGTATCCTCATTAGGGCGGCCGCAAATCCGGGTCGCGGACCGGCCCGTGTGGTGCGGGGCGGAATCACACTATCGCCCACCGTCGCCCTCCCCGGGAGTCGCGAGCGATTCGGAAGTGGAGCGGGGCGGCGCGTATTTCACGTGCCGGTCGAGCCAGTCGATCATCTCCGCCAGGGTCTGCATGACGGACTCGCGTGCGCGATACCCGTGGCTTTCGTAGGGGAGCATGACCAGCCTCGCCGTCCCGCCGTGCCCCTTGATCGCGTGGTAGAGACGCTCGGACTGGATCGGGAACGTGCCTGAGTTGTTGTCCATCTGGCCGTGGATGAGCAGGATCGGCTCGTCGATCTTGTCGGCGTGCATGAACGGGGAGAGCTGGAAGTAGATTTCGGGGGCCTCCCAGAAAGTGCGGCGTTCGCTCTGGAACCCGAAGGGTGTGAGCGAGCGGTTGTACGCACCGCTGCGGGCGATGCCGGCGCGGAACAGATCGCTGTGGGCCAGCAGATTCGCGGTCATGAAGGCGCCGTAGCTGTGGCCGGCGACCGCGGCCCTGTCCGGGTCCGCCACACCGAGTTCCGCCGCGGCGTCGATAGCGGCCTTGGCGCTGGCGACGATCTGCTCGATGAACCTGTCGTTGACGGTCTCGGGATCGGCACCGACCACCGGCATCGCGGCCCGGTCCATGATCGCGTACCCCTGCGTGAGCAGGAACAGGTGCGATGTGCCGCTGATGCGCGTGAAACGGTGCGGCGAGCCGCGCACCTGACCGGCGGTCGCGGCGTCGTTGTACTCGAACGGGTAGGCCCAGATGAGCAGCGGCAGCCGTTCGCCCTCGACGTAGTCGGGCGGCAGGTACAGCGTGGCCGACAGCTGGACACCGTCGTCGCGCTCGTACTTCACCAGTTCCTTGCGGAGTCCTCTCAGTTGCGGATGCGGGTCCGGGAAGCTCGTGATCGCGACGCGCGTGCCCGCGGCGAGGTCTCGAATAAAGTAGTTGGGCGGCTGGGTCTTCGTCTCATATCGAGCGAGGATGCGCGTGCCGTCGTCTTCGAGCAGCCCCGCGAATGTCTCGTAGCTCTCGCCCTGACTCCGCCACAGGCGCCGGGTCGCGAAGGGCTCGCGCAGGCTCATTCGGTCCAGAAACGGCCGGTCCCCTTCGGGCGTCGCACCCTGTCCGGACAAAAAGACCGACCCGTCGTGAACGTGGACCAGCCGCCGCCCGCGCGAGTCGGTCGTCGTGACGGGGCTTCCCTTGTCGGCGTAGCGGTCCTGGCTGTTTCGGCTGAACACGAGTGTGCCGGGCGCCGCTGGGCGCGCGAAGTCATACAGCCACGTTCTGGTCCATCGCTCGTCCCTGTCATACTCGCTGACAAGGGCGAGCTGTCCTTGTGCGATCCAGTTGATGCCCGAGAATCGATCCTCGACGCGGAGCACCTCAACCGGCTCGCCGGTGAAGGGGGCGTCGAGCGCAAGGATGCGATCGCGGTGGGGGACCTCGGCCTTTGGGTTCCCGCCGTCGAGCGCCTCGGCCCAGACCAGCCGGGCGTCCGCGTTGTCCTGCCACCTGATGCGTCTGGGACCGGTGGGCACGCCCCCGATGGGCGTCGTGTCGCGCAGCGGGAGCGTGGCGATGTCGGCGACGGGACGGCCGGCGATGTCCCAGACCTCGACCTGAGCCGGGAAGGAATAGAACGGGACGAGGTACGAATAGGGGTGCCTCACGCGCGTTATCAGGAGGAAGCGTCCATCGGGCGATGGGCTCGCGGTTGAGAAGATCGCGGGCTTACCCACGTTCGTGCGTTCGCCGGTGCTCGCGTCCACGATCGCCAGTTGCGATGTCAGCAGGTGCTCGAACAGTGCTTCGTCGTGGGCGTCCTTGAGCAGGTCCTGGTATGTGCGCACGGGTGCGGTTCGCTGAGCCGTCTGCTGCGTGACCGGGCCGATCGGGACGCGCAGCCGTTCCGGTCGTTCGCCGCGGTCGTCCGGGACGAATCGGCACAGCAACCGGTCTCCGGAGGGCATCCACGTGAATCCTCCCAGGGTTGTGTTGAGGTTGAACCCGGTGAGTGGCTTGGCCTCGGCTGTGGCGGTGTCGCCGATCCAGAGCTGCACGCCGTGCTCGCCGGTGATGGTGAACGCGAAGCGCGAGCCGTCCGGAGACCAGGCGGGGAAACCCACGTCCGGATCATCGGGCAATCGAATGGCACGATCCCGGCCGTCGGGCAGCGCCCTGAGCGTGAGGCCGACGTAGGGGCGCGGTCCGTGGCCCCCGTTGGTGGAGGGATCGAGGCGCATGCCGGCGAGCCTGGCCATGGGCTTGGCCAGCTCACGCAGCGGCGGCAGATTCTCCCGCTGCACGAGAAGAATGTGTGAGCGGTCGGGCGAGAGGCTGACCGACGGCGTGGGTGGAGCGTCGAGAATAGCGACGATCTCCGGCGGCGGGAGCCGGTACGCCTCCTGGGCGAGCGACTGGCTGCACAGGCCGCCGATCAGTGACGCGAGAAGGCCGATTCTGAGATGGTGCGTGTTCATGGTCTGGATCCTTGGATGTCGCCCTGGGTTTGCATCGCGCCAGTGTACCTGATTCTGAGGGAAGATACAGAGATCGCCCCGGGGACGGGGCGGCTCGCACGGAATTGGATTCGGGTTGGGTGTGGGTCATCCGGGCACGCGGATCACGCGAAACCCGCTGAATGGGCAGTCCGAGAGCCACCACGGGCTCTTGGGGATCTGGGGGTCGGTCATGTTCCAGGACGAGTCCTGGTAGAGGCGGCCTTGGCACCGCAGCTGCTCAGCTGAGTGCGGTTGCCCGCCGCCGAGGATCACCGGCGTGCCCGCCAGATCGACGCACCATTCGCCCGCGTTGCCGTGCACGTCGTACAAGCCCCAGGCGTTGGGCTTCTTCTCGCCAACCGGGTGCGTCACAAGCTCCGAGTTCGCGTCGAACCAGGCGAATTTACCGAGCCGGGCGGCATCGTCGCCGAAGGAATACGCGGCGTCGGAGCCGGCGCGGCATGCCCACTCCCATTCGGCCTCGGTCGGCAGCCGATAGTTCCTGCCCGTGCGGAACGACAGCCACTTGCAGAACTGCTCGGCCCCCTGAAACGACGCCGAGATTACCGGGTAGCCGTCGTGCCCAAACCCCAGGTCCGGCGGGATATAGGGTTTGCTGGGTCGGCTGAAGGCGTCGGCGTCGCGCTCGGTTTCCCGGTCCGGCTCCATGTCCTCGAACACGAACGGGTCGTACTGGTCCCACGTGATCTCGTATGTGGCGATCCAGAACGGGCCGACCTCGACGGATCGGGTCCGGCCGGCGTTCTCGGGATCAGCGATCGTGATCGTTCCGCCGGGGATGGCCAGCATGTCGAGATCGCGGACGGATCCGGGGACGATCTCGGTGTACGGTTGGAGCGTCGGAGTGCTCGCACACCCGCCCGAGATGACGATCGCAGCAGCGGGCATAGCGGAGCGAAGGGACAGGATGATACCGTTTCGACCGATTCGCGTCATGAGAACTCCGGTGGCCGGTCTGTGTGCCGTGGTGCTGGGAACAGCCCTGATGATCGTGCAGGCCGGGTGCGCCGGGCCGACCCGACTGACGCGGCATGAGTTTACTCATAAGGCCATGGGCGGGCGGGCTGAGATCGTGCTGTACGCGCGCACGCGCGAGGGTTCTTGGTAATACCACGGGGCAGGAGACGCCCGGAGATAACCCTTCCCCATTCACGCACCACAAACGCCGATTCCG
>JADFGU010000154.1 GCA_022567535.1 Planctomycetota bacterium
CCTCCATGCCCGCAAGGTCCGAGGGCCGGGTGGGGATCGAGTAGTCCACGCCCCTGGGCGGCGCGACGAGCCCGGCGGCGATGGCGGGCGGGATCCGAACCTCGTGCGTGGCTACCACGATCAGCGCCGCGACCAGCCCCGCCACCACGCCCAGGATCACCATCACAACGTTCCACATCCGCATCGTAAAGCTCCCGTGCCCGTAGCACGATACCGCGCAGGCGACGTGGATGTTCCCGTCGGCCTCAGACTCGCCGGTCGTGCCCACGCGCCCGAGGGCCTAACCTCCCCCCATGCCCCCCACGTCCCGCACGTTTCGAGCCCCCAGGGGCACGCGCGACGCCTACCCCGAGGACGCCCTCAAGCGCCGCTACATCACGCAGGCGTGGCGCGACGCCTCGATCCGCCACGGCTTCGACGAGATCGAGGGCCCGACCTTCGAGCACCTCGAACTGTACACGCAGAAGTCCGGCGACGAGATCGTCTCGCAGCTCTTCTCGTTCCGGCGTCAGGGCGGCGACGACGACTACGCCCTGCGCCCCGAGTTCACACCCACGCTCGCCCGCATGTACGCGGCCCGAGCCAACAGCCTGCCCAAACCGACGAAGTGGTTCACAGCCGGACCCTACTTCCGAGCGGAGAAACCGCAACGCGGGCGGTTGCGCGAGTTTTTACAGTGGAACTGCGACATCATGGGAGATGATTCGGCGGATGCGGACGCCGAGCTGATTCTGTGTTGCATTGAGATGCTGAAGAATCTCGGGTTCGGACCCGAATCGCTACAGGCGCTTTTTTTTCACCGAAGGGTAGTAGAACTAATCCTTCTTCAGATCGGCCTTCCCGAAGAGACGATCCCCAACTGGATCGCTTTTATTGACTGCCTTGACAAGAGGACGCCAAGCGAGAGACTGGCTATCGCGGCAAAGTTCGGTGCATCCGCTCCGCAAGTTGCGCTGGTGGAGGAAGCGTTTGAAAGTAAAAACCCAATTGCAGCTGGCATAGAAGCGGAACATACATTGCGATCGCACGGGGGGAGTTTGACTGCAGATACCACCCAGAAGGATGTAGAGACAGCAATGCCAAGCATGATAGTTGCGGCGGAAGAACTCAACCGCATTGCAGAGATCATAGTCGCCGCAGGCATGATGGACTGGTGCGCAAAGGACCACAACATCGTCCGAGGCCTCGCCTACTACACCGGCATGGTCTTTGAGGTCATCGCCGAGGGCGAGCGGACTGTGTGTGGCGGCGGGCGATATGACAATCTGATCGAACTGTTCGGTGGGCCGCCCACTCCCGCGGTCGGGTTCGGCATGGGCGACGTTGTGCTGTCGCTCTTGCTGGAAGACAAGGGGCTGATGCCGCAGGGCAAGGAATTGCTCGACGCCGTCAGCCGACAGCAGGCCTCGGTGCGACCGGACGCCTTCGTCATCACGGCCGACGAGCAGTTCGATCGGGTCGTGAAGCGCACCGTGGCGACACTGCGGGCGGGTTGCGAGTCCGAAGCGTGGCTGCAGCGCGACGATCGAAAGCCATGGGACGCCGACCGATACGCGGCCGCACCCCTGCACGCCCGCCGTTCGTACAAGGCCACGCGCCACATCGGCAAGCTGCTCAAGGACGCGACGAGCCAGCACGCCCGCCACGCCGTCATCATCGAGTCCGACCAGGTCTGCAACGTCAAAGACCTCGACACCGGCGAGCAGCGCGAGAACATCGCTCTGACCGAATTGCCGGCTCACCTCATGTGAA
The DNA here is from genome assembly GCA_022567535.1 of Planctomycetota bacterium. Classification (GTDB taxonomy): domain Bacteria; phylum Planctomycetota; class Phycisphaerae; order Phycisphaerales; family UBA1924; genus JADFGU01. Next base: position 1,753 of record JADFGU010000154.1, read on the forward strand.
CCGTGGGCGCGCCGTGAGGAATCAAACGAGCCGCGACCGGCAGGGAGCGGTAGGTGAATCCCGGGCGCCCGCTCCTTGCCAGTCCAGATTCGCTCAGGCCCCGGCGAGCAGCTCCCGGTAGATCGATTCGACCTCGGCGATGTGATCCGGATAGCTCTGCAGGATCGGCGTCGCGGCGTGGATCTCGCGCGGGCTCGGAATGATGATCTCCCCGGTCACGAGCTGCGTGATGCGTTCTGCCAATCCCTCCGGATCGCCGCCGGGAAAAAACAGACCGTTGTACCGCAAAGCCCGGCCTTCTCCTGTGCCGTTCTGCTCGTCTCCGGGCTCGACGATCCACTCCACCGGCCCGCCCAGCCGCGACGCGATCATCATCCTGCCCGCGTGCAGGTGCTCGAGCATGACCAGCGGCGAGTTCTCGAACCAGATGTGGGGCAGGAGCCCGACGTCATACTCGCCCCACGCACCGATGAGCTGCAGAAGATCGTACCCGCCGGCGAACTGCACCTCGGGATACTCGGCGACGCGCCTGCGGAACGGCCAATCCCACCCGCTCGCACGGATCAGGAACTGGCTGCGCTGCCGAACGTCCCGATCCAGCAGCGGGATCGCGCGGATCAGCACGTCCAGCCCCTTGTTGTGCCGGGTCGTGCCGAAAAAGACGAACCGAAGCGGTCGGCGGGCGGAGCGCGGCTCCCACGGGCGGGTGTCGTAATATGGCGAGCGGCGGGCGCGCCGATTGATCTGATCGAAGTGCGGCTGCCCGAGGCGCACCACGCGCGTGCGCGATTCCTCGACGCCCATCCTGACATACACGCGGCGCACGAAGTCGCTCGGCGGCGTGACGAGGCTCGCGTGGTTGAGCGCCTCGACCCCGGCCGCCCGGCGGCGCCCGTACTCGTTGAGCACGGCAAGATGAACATCGGCCTGCAGAAAGCGCTCGTTCTGATCGATCGGCGAGCGGCTGAGCTCGACCGGCTCATCGTCGGGCGAAAGCGTGTGGTTGTGCTCGATCCGCCCGGTGTGGGCGGCCGCGTCGTCGACGTTGAACCCGATCCCGAGCTCCGGGTCGGGCTTCGGCTCGTCGTGATCGGCTCGCTCGTCATTCGATTCACGGCCATTCGTGCGAAACCGATCGACGACGCCGTAGCTTGTCTTGCGCACAATGTCTGCGAGCGCCGGTCCGAACGCGGACTCGAGCGCCTGCCCAAGCGTCCGCTTGAAGCGTTGCGGCCAGTAGGCGCCCGAGTCAAGGCACCCGACGCACCGCCGCCCGCCGTCGTAGTCTTCGCACAGGTGCGTCTCACGGTGCAGCAGATCCACCTGCGGGCAGATGAACCAATAATTGTGCGGCGTGACGACGACCGGGCGGCCGGACGCGCGGATCGCCGCGATCAGGTCCATGCCGAAGCCTTCGAGCGAGTGAACGTGCACGGCGTCGGCGCGCACGGCGTCGAGCCACCTGAGCACCAGCCGCGCCTGCCGCGGGCTGCGCATTTCATTGCCGACGTTCTTGAAGTTGCACGCGGACGGCGCGCAGTTCGGGCTGTTCACAAGCTCGAAGCACGCCACGCCCCGCCACCGCTCCGTCGGGCGGACCCGGGGCCCGGGCACGAGGCTGAACCGGATCCCGGAGGCGAGATAGCTGACGTGGTGTCCGGTCATCGACAGCCCGCTGGCGAGTTCAGACGCTGAGAGGTTGTATCCCGACCCTTCCCGCACCTGGAGCGAGAGCCTCGCCCAGCCCAGAATCGCGATGCGCATCGGTTCGGCCGTCGTCGTCCAGCCCGGCGGTGCCGTGGGTTCGTCGAGTGCTTTTCCCATTGAAGGGCGGATGGTACGCGGCTGCCGGACCGGAGGGTTGCTCAGCCGAACCTGTGCGGACTCACGTAGGGCCTGATCGACGCGGAGCGCCACAGGCTGCGCAGACAGGTCATCGTCCAGCGCGCCAGGAACGATACACGGGGGCCGATGCCGTCACGCTCGATCTGCACCGTCGTCGGCCACTTGCGGTCCACGTGCACGTTGAACCGGCCGCGCAGGAGCGGGAAGTCGTTGGTCTGATTGAAGACGACGACGGCACGCGGCGGGCTGACCCAGAACCGCACCTGCCGGAAGAGCTTTGATCGCAGCCGCGACGAGTAGATCACGCGCTCGGGGCCACGAGCGTCGCGATCGCCCGGATCGACATCATTGCGCACCACATAGACCCAGCGCACAGAGCACGCCGACCCGCCGCCGCGCTCGACCGCGTCGCGCAGCTCATCCGCCCAGCTCACGGCGCCATCCTGAGCGCACAGCACGACGATCGTGCTATCGCGCTCGAGCGCGCCGATCGCGCGAAACCCATCCACGACATCGTGCTTGGGCGGCCCGTCGTCCTCGAGCCTGCCCCCACGGTTTGCGATGATATCCGCGGCTGTGCGGCGGATGATCTCGGCGTGAAATATCCGCCGATGAAACGACGCCTGCAGGCAATCGTTCAGGATAGACGCCAGCCATCGAAACGTGGCGTACTTGAGACGCCATTTCGGAAATGTCTTCTGGATCAACCAGACGATGTTCCGCTGCGAGTAGTAGAGGCGAGCGGGCGTGAGCTTCTGGTACCACGGCGTGTGATAGACGACGGCGTCCAGATCGCAGACGACGCGGTACCCGTGCCGGCCGAAGCGCAGACACCAATCAGCGTCGTCGCAATAGATGAAGTAGCGGTAGTCCCAGAACCCGACCTCCCGAACGGCCGACCATCGCGCGAGCAGGCTGCAGGCCGACACCACATCCACCTCGCGCAGGCCCGCAAAAGGTCCCGAGCCGGACCCCTTGGTGGCGACGACTTCGCGCAGCCAGCTCTGGTGTTCCTCGTAGCGCGGGCTTGACATCGTGGGCGTATCGTCCATGCGCCCGCGTTCGGAGTCGAAGTAGATGGTGGACTCGATGGTTGTCGTGCGATCGTAAAAGTCGACCGCGCGCGACCCGACGATGCCGATGCCCGCGTCGGATTCCGCCGTATGCGCAAGCTGCGCCAGCGCGTCGGTGGGCAGATCGACATCGTCATCGACGAGCCAAACATAGTCCGGCCGACCCGCTCGATCCGGCGCATCCAGCACGCGCTCGACGAACGCGAACCCCGTGTTGAACCCGCCACACCCGCCGAGATTGTGCGAGTTGCGAACGACCGTGAGCGACCGAAAGCCCGCGGCATTCCGCTTCGACGGAAGCCCGTTCTCACTGGGCATCGAAAACGCGGGCTCGTGAGCCGACAGCGTCGGATTCTCGACCACGCGCTCCGGCCTCCAACGCCGCACGAGATACTCGCACGTGCCGTCCGTCGAACAGTTGTCCACGATGACAACGTCGAGCCGATCGATCGGGAACCGCTGCGCGCTGATGGCGGCGATGACATCTCCGACCGCCTGCCTGCGATTCCATGTGACGATGATCACCGCGACGACAACAATAGCCCCGGCCAACATGTGAGCCGCGAAAAGAGTTCGGATTCGCCTCTCCTACTCCAGGTGCGTCTCGCGTACAGCGGTGGCCCGCACGTCCGCGCTGTCTGACCCTTATCTAACGTAGACTAAACGCTTTGACCTGCTCCGGCAAGCCGCCGGAGAGGGCACTGGCGTGCTCAGCGGTCGCCACTGGAGCATCAGATACTGAGATCACCCGTTGATCGATACGCGGCTCCCGCCTTTTCCTCTATAATAGATAATCGGTGAAGGAGGCATAGGCCCACTCGTGAGATCGCGACTGCAGCACCCGACCTTGAAGCTCCTGGCCCTAGCCGGCCTCGCTGGCGTCGTCGCGCTGCTCCTTCTGGCTGGCGACCAGCCCACGGGCGCTGGCCACACTCAGACAGCCGGCGCCATTGACTTCGTCAGAATCGATGCCGATCCTTTCGTCGCCGGCACACAACTCTGCCGCTCCGTGTCCCCGGGCGAAACCTTCCAAATCGACTTAATTGTAGACGGCATCAACTCGGCAGACAGTGACGACTTCGCCTCCGGCGGTAACATCGGCTTCAACTTTGTGTCTGGTGACTTCACGTCGTCGTCAATCGACTTCGCTCCCGCCGCGATTGACGATGTGGCAGGGTTTGCGGCGACACCCCAGGGTTCAACTACCACGAAAGTCGCCGGCCTAACTCACGTATCCAGGGCGTACTTCAACTTCCAGCCGTCCGCGCCCAGCCTGGTGGGCGAGATCGTCGCCGCACGCGTCACCGTGACTGCGGGAATGGGCATCGGCCTCACAACCATCGAAGTGACCAAGAGTTCGCCCCTGGATGCCAGTTGGGACTTCTTCCTCGGCTTCAACACGCAGGTCCAGCCCA
>JADFGU010000155.1 GCA_022567535.1 Planctomycetota bacterium
CGTGGGACGACTACGTCACCGAATTCGGTCAGAACAAAGCGGCCGGCGTGCTCAAAGCCTTGAAGGCGATCCAAGGCAAAAGGGCCCATCTCTCTGCCGAGGGCACCGTAGCCACGTTCAAGTTTTCCACCGGAGGGGAAATGTATTTTAAAAAAGATGGGGATCGTTGGTACTTTATCAATCGCCCCCCGGGAGAGAAGTGAATTCGGAAAGTTGTCGGCGCCACCCACCATCGGCAAGGTCCGGCAAGCGGCCCATGCCACCCACCGAATGGTATCCAGCATCCCGTCGCAGGCGACTGGTATCCGGCCACTCTCATGCTCACGCTCTGCGTGGATCATGACACCCGGCACTGGCAAGATGCCAGTGGCACCCGACGATCACCAAGGGCCGGCAAGCGGCCCATGCCACCCTTCGCGGAACTGGGAAAAATGCCCAAAGCCCGTTGTGATCCGGGGCTGATAAAGGTATATTGCTCAGTTCGGTTTGAAGTCGTATTGCAGGGCTTACGGAACCCTTGTTCTGGGTTGGCTGGCCATCTGCTTCTCCAGAAGAATTGAAAGGATTTGAATTGGCCGACGAACCTAGTGATCCCGCTTCCGGCAACGGCCCGGCGTCTGGTGAAAACATCATTCCTCAAGGGCGCATCATCGATCTTCCGATCGAAGATGAACTCAAGAGCAGCTATCTGACGTACGCGATGAGCGTGATCGTCAGCCGAGCCCTACCCGATGTTCGCGACGGTTTAAAACCCTCGCAGCGGCGGATTCTCGTCGCCATGAACGACCTGAACCTCCGCCCCGGCAAGAAGCATCTCAAGTGCGCCAAGATCGCCGGCAACACCAGCGGCGACTACCACCCGCACGGCGAGGGGGTGATCTACCCGACGCTGGTGGGGATGGCCCAGTCCTGGAAGATGCGCGTCCCGCTCATCGACCCGCAGGGGAACTTCGGATCTATCGAGGGCGACCCGCCCGCGGCGATGCGGTACACCGAATCGCGCCTGACCCACGCCGCCGGCGACATGCTCGCCGATCTCAAGCTCGACACCGTTGACTTTCAGCCCAACTACGACGAGCGTCTGGTGGAGCCGACCATCCTGCCCGGGCGGTTCCCCAGCCTGCTGATCAACGGCTCGGTGGGGATCGCGGTCGGGATGGCGACGAGCCTGGCGCCGCACAACCCCAGCGAGATCTTCGATGCCATCGACCGCGTCATCGACGACCCCTCGATCGACCTGGCCTCGCTCATGAATGACGAGTTGGACGACGAGGGAGAGATCGTCCGGCTGGGCGTGAAGGGGCCGGACTTCCCCACCGGCGGGATCATCCTCGGCCGTCGGGGCATCCTGGATGCGTACAGCACCGGCCGGGGCAAGGTGTACGTGCGCGGCGAGTGTCACGTCGAGGCGCTCGCCAACAACCGCGAGCAGATCGTGATCGACTCGATCCCGTACATGCTCATGCAGAGCACGCTGGTCGAGCGGATCGTCGACGCGGTCAAGGGCGAGCGCATCACCGACGTCTCGGACGTGCGCAACGAGTCGGGCCGAAACGCGCAGACACGGATCGTGGTCGAGCTCAAGCGTGGCGGCGACGCGGCCGTGGTCGAGAACCAGCTCTACCGATTCACGCCGCTGCAGCAGACGTTCTCGATGATGAATATCGCGCTGGTGAATCGTCGTCCGCGGACGCTGGGCCTGCGCGAGATGATCGACTGCCACCTTCGGCACCGTCGCGACGTGGTCCGCCGGCGCGCGTCGCACCTGCTCCGCGAGGCGAAGAAGCGGGCGCACCTGCTCGAGGGCATGATCTACGCGGTCTGCGACATCGACGAGGTCATCCGCCTGATCCGCGCCTCGCGCACGCGCGAGGAAGCGATCCAGGCGCTGGTGAAGCGACGGTTCCGCATCGCTGCGGACCACCCGTACGCGGGGCAGATCCCGCAGCGGCTGATCGACTACGCCGCCCGGTTCGAGGCTCTCGGCGGCGTGTTGCTGTCGCGAGTGCAGGCCGAGACGATCGGCGCCATGCGGCTGATCCAGCTGGTCGGGCTCGAGATTGAGAAGCTGGCGGGCGACTACACGGGGCTGGTGGCGCAGATCGAGGAGTTCGAGGCCGTCCTCGCCGATGGAGGCCGCGTTGACGCCATCATCAAGCAGGACATCGCCGAGATGAAGGCGCGGTACGGCTCGTCGCGGCTGACGCGGATCGAGGAGGCCGCCGACGACATCGACATCGCGGCCCTCATCCCGGTCGAGGACATGGCCGTCACCATCTCGCACCAGGGCTACGCCAAGCGCGTGCCGCTGAATACGTACCGCCAGCAGGGGCGCGGCGGCAAGGGGATCCGGGCGTCGGACTTCAAGGACGGCGACTTCATCGAGCGTCTGCTGATCGCGTCGACGCACGACGACTTGCTGGTGTTCACGACGCACGGGCGCGTGTTCAAGAAGAAGGTGTTCGAGCTGCCCGAGATGAGCCGCACCAGCCGAGGACGCGCGATCGTGAACCTGCTCGACCTGCGCGAGGGCGAGCAGGGCAAGGCGTTCCTCGGGATCGAGAACTTCGAGGCCGGCAGCAACTACCTCACGTTTGTCACGCGAGGCGGGATCGTGAAGCGCACGCCGCTCAAGGAATACCGCAATGTGCACCGCGGCGGGCTGATCGCCGTGGGGCTCAAGGAGGGCGACGAGCTGTTCAACGTCCTGCTGACGAGCGGGACGGACGACCTGCTGCTGGTGACGGCCTCTGGGCAGGCGATCCGGTTCAACGAGCAGGACGTTCGGCTGATGGGTCGGCCTGCGGCGGGCGTAAAAGGGATCGGCCTGGGGCGCGACGACCGCGTGGTCGGAGCCGTCGCCATCGCCATGCACCAGGATGACGACGGCGACCTGATGACCACCGAGGCGTCGGCGCTGAGCCTGCTGACGATCACCGAGCACGGGTACGGCAAGCGCACGGCGGTGGACGAGTATCGCGTGCAGCCCGAGGTGGGCAAGGTGCGGAGCCAGTCGCGAGGCGGCAAGGGCCGGGCCGACATCAAGACCACGGCCCGGAACGGGCGGTCGGTCTCGGCCATGGTGGTCCGCGAGAGCGACGACATCGTGGTGGTCAGCCGGGGCGGGCTTCTGGTGCGAATCCCGGCCGGGTCGGTCAGCCTGATCGGGCGCGGGACGCAGGGCGTTCGTGTGGTGGGGCTCAAGGGCAGCGACACGGTGATCTCGGCGGCCCCGGTCGAGGAAAGCGACGCGAGCGAGGGCGTCTAAGACGAGTCCGGGGCGAACGCTTTGGCGATTCCCCGCGTATGGAGTCTGGACGAGTCGCCCGGCGCGGGCGGCCGTTCGCCCCCAATGGGGCGTCTCACACCAGCGTCTGGTAGACTCAGCGATATGGCGACCGACTGGTCCGACACGATTGTGGTAGCCGATCTGGCCGATGAGCCGGCGCTGTCCGACGAGCTCAACGCGCTGATCGAAAGGGCTGAGGGCGATCCGGCCGACGACGTGCCCCACGTTGTGCTCAACTGCGCACAGGTGACCTACCTGAACAGCTCGAACATCGCGCAGCTGCTCCGGCTTCGCAATCGTCTGAAGGAGTGCGGGCGGGTGCTGCGGCTGTGCTCGGTGACCGACCAGGTGTGGACGCTCATCCTGGCCACGGGGCTGGACCGCGTCTTCCAGTTCTCGCCGGATCCGATGACCGCCCTGGCCGGGCTTCAACTCCAGCAGACCGACACCGACTGACGGGCGCGACTGGATTGAGCCGAGACGCCGCGGGTGCGGGCGCCGGCCGACCCGGGAGCGTGGGTGTCGCGGCCAACCTCGCCCCCAACGGGCCGTACACTTGGGGCTGTGCCGGACACGCCCACACAACCCGTCAACGGTCTTGCTGATGGCTCGCATCCGGTGGCCGAGCTGCGCGGGATCTGCAAGACGTACTTCAAGCCCGACGGCAGCGTCATGGTCGAGGCGCTGGCGGGCGTCGATCTGACCATCAACCGGGGCGAGTACGTCGCGATCATGGGCGCCTCCGGGTCGGGCAAGTCCACGCTCATGAACATCCTGGGCTGCCTGGATCAGCCCACCGCCGGGCAGTATCTGCTCGATGGGCAGGACGTGTCGGGCATGACCGACGAAGCGTTGTCGGCGTTTCGCGGCACGCGGGTCGGGTTCGTCTTCCAGGCGTTCAATCTCATCGCGCAGCTGAAGGTGGAAGAGAACATCGCTGTCCCGCTCTTCTACCAGCACATGTCAAAGCACGATCGTCACCAGCGGGCGCTGGAGATGCTGGACCGCGTGGGGATGCTGGACCGCGTCGGGCATCGCCCGGCGGAGTTGTCGGGGGGACAGCAGCAGCGGGCCGCCATCGCTCGCGCCTTGGCGGTTCACCCCGTCATCCTCATGGCCGACGAGCCCACCGGCAATCTCGATTCCGCCACCGGCGAGTCGATCCTCAACCTGTTCGACGACCTGCGTGCGGACGGCATGACGATCATCATGGTCACGCACGATCCGGAGGTCTCGAATCGATGCGAGCGGATCGTTCGGCTGCGCGACGGGCTGATCGAATCGGACGAGGTGATCCGCTCACGCCGCGTCGGCCCGTGATGCGCCCGCCGACCGCTGCAGCGAGATCGCCACCGCCGTGACGTCGTCGACCTGGTGCAGCGAGCCGGCGTTGTTGTCGAGGTACGTCGCGAGTTCGTCAAACGTCTGTTCGAGTTTCAGGTCGCTGTCGAGGCTGGGCCAGCTCAGACGGCGGAGGTAGTCGAGGTAGCGGCGCGACCCCTGATTGGGTTTCCAGACGTCCGCGTCCTCGTCGGGGAAGGCGGTCTCGAACCCGTCGCTGTAGAGAAGCAGTGTGTCGCCCGGCTCGAGCGCGAAGGTGCGCTGCTCGAAGGGCTCGTTCTTGAACACGCCGAGCAGCGGCCCCTCGACCGGCAGCTCCTGGATCAACCCACGGCGGATCAGCAGCGGCGGTGGATGCCCGGCCGAGGTGAGGGTCAGCGTGAGCGAGGTCGTGTCGAGCGTGCCGAACACTGCGGTCGCGAAGCGGGCCTTGCCCTGCTGCATGCGCACCATCTCGTCGTTGAGCCGGGCGATGGTCTCGCGGGGCGAGGTGAAGGTGTCGCCCGACGCGGTCCTGATCCCCAGCGTGCGCGAGATGACCATCGTGAGCAACGCCGCGGGCACGCCATGACCGACCGCATCGGCGATGAAGAACCCGATGCGGCGCTGGTCGATCTCGGCGATGTCATAGATGTCGCCGCTGACATACGCCGCCGGCCGAAATATGACGCCGCACTCGATGCCCGGTCGGCTGGGCATTTGCTTGGGCAGGACCTCGCGCTGAATGGTGGCGGCCATGGAGAGCTCGTCGTGGATGCGGCTCATCTCGCCGCTGACGCCGCCCTGCACGGCGTGTGCGATCTTGAGCTCGCGCTGCAGTGTGTCAACGGCGCCCTGACGCTCGCACAGAGCGAACAGCTCGACGGCGACGCGGCGCAGATCGGTATCGGCGGGCCGCAGAATCAGCCCGTCGCCCTGCATCGCCGATAGCGCCGCGTGCCGCGACGCGTAGAGCACCACACCGGGCACCAGCAGGTTGCGCAGGTTGTCGATGAGCCTGTTCGCATCGGAGGCGGCGACATCAGGCCCGAGCCCGACCAGCAGCGTCACGCTCGAGAGCGCGTGCGGTTCGTCGCGCTCCATCGCCATCGCGGTCAGATCCGATAACGCGATGCGCTCGATCCGGGGCGCGGCGGATTCATCCGGCCACGCGTTTCGGATGACGGCGGCGTCGGACCCCCACGGCTCGTCCAGGCCGGGCGAGCAGGCCATCAAGATCGTTTTCTCGGGTGTGGACAACGAAGGGCTCCGCGACGCCGACCCCGTCGCGGTCCGATCCGGCGCGCCGCTATTGACGTCTTCCTGGGTCTTCTCTTTCTCGTCTTCATCCCCTTGTTCGGCTCCGAACAGGGGTGAGGGTGTGTCTTTGAAGTGACTCTCGAAGCGTCCCACCAGGGACACGGCGACGGGCTGCT
>JADFGU010000156.1 GCA_022567535.1 Planctomycetota bacterium
GCCGTACCGCGCGACGACATCGTGTTCGTCGAGACCGACGACGATTCGGAGCACGGCAAGGTGCTGAGCGCGACGATCGGTGAGGGGGACGAGGTTCGATCGCTGGCGAGCCGGCGTCGGCCGCTGGCGGAGGCGGAACGCTTCGCCCGGGGCTTCGACCCGGTGAAGAAAGGGGCCGTGGCGGTGCTGGGGTTCGGCGTGGGACACCACGTGGGGGCGGTGGCGCGGCGATTGAAGAAGACGGGCGTCGTGATGTGCTTCGAGCCGGACGTCGGGCTGCTGCGGGCGGTGCTGGAACGCATCGACCACTCGACGTGGATCGACCGGACGACCTTCGTGTTGTTGACGGACGCGCAGGACGCGGGGATGATCTCGACTCTGCTGCACGGGGTGGAGCCGATCGTGGTGCTGGGGACAGAGGTGATGCGTCACGAGCCGAGCCGACCCCGGCTGGGACGGGCCGCCGGGGAGTTCGGCGAGCAGTTGACGCGCGTGATCCGTGCGATCCGCACCAACATCATGAGCACGCTGGTGAAGGTGGAGACGACCCAGCGCAACTTTCTGCAGAACGTGGACCACTACACGCTGGCGCCCGGCGTGGCGGAGCTGGAGGGGTGCTGCCAGGGTCGGCCTGCGATTGTGGTCTCGGCCGGGCCGAGCCTGCGCCGCAACATGCACCTGCTGGCTGGCGAGCGGGTGCGCGAGCGGTTCGTGATCATCGCGGCGCAGACGGTGCTGGGGCCGATGCTTGATGCGGGCATCAAGCCGCACTTCGTCACCGCGCTGGATTTCCACGAGATCAGCGCGCGGTTTTACGAGGGGCTGAGCGCGGCGGACGTGGCGGGTGTGACGCTGGTGGCGGAGGCCAAGGCCAACCCGGCCATCCTGGACGCGTATCCCGGGCGGATCCGCGTGCCGGGCGACCGGTACCTGCGCAGCCTGCTGGGCGCGGATTTCGTCGCGGACAAGGGGGCGATCACGCCCGGAGCGACGGTGGCGCACCTGGCGTATTACCTGGGGCGATATCTCGGGTGCGACCCGGTCATCCTGATCGGGCAGGATCTCGGGTTCACGGACGGGCAGTATTACGCGGCCGGGGCGGCGATCCACCGTGTCTGGTCGAGTGAACTCAACGCGTTCAACACGCTGGAGATGATGGAATGGCAGCGGATCGTTCGCGGGCGGCGCACGCTGCACCGGGCCGAGGACACGCTGGGCAGGCCCATCTACACCGACGAGCAGATGCTGGCGTACCTGACGCAGTTCGAGCGCGACTTCCTGGCCGACACCGGGCGAGGATTGCGCGTGATCGACGCGACCGAGGGCGGGGTGGTCAAGCGGCACACGGAAACCATGACGCTGGCGGGCGCGCTCGATCGATTCATGCCGGCCACGCCGCTCGCGCTGCCCGAGACGCCGCCGGCGCGGCCGCGCAGCGAGCTGTCGCAGGTGGCCGAGCGCATCCGCATGGTTCGGCGCGACGTTACGCGGGTGTCTTCGCACAGTGCCGACGCGAAGCGGCTGCTGAAGAGGATGCTCGCCAGCCACGCTGACAAGTCGAAGGTGAACGAGCTCATCCGGCGCGTGCACGTGATCAAGGAGCGTGTTCGCAGGGTTGACCCGGCGTACTCGCTCGTGCAGCAGCTGAACCAGACGGGGGCGCTGAACCGGATTCGCGCGGACCGCGAGATCTCGCTGGCCGAGGATATGTCGCCCCTGGAACTTCAGAAGAAGCAGATCGAACGTGATGTCAAGAACGTGAGTTGGCTTGGCGACGCGGCGGATCAGCTGGTGACGATGCTGGACGACGCGCTGGCGTCGCTGGACGGGGCGGCCAAGATCACGCGCGACAAGGCAGTCGAGGAGGCCGATTCGCTCGGGTCCGACCGTAGTGCGCCCGACGTGTCCATCTCCGGGCGCCGCGTGTGGGCGGTGATCCCGGTGGATGTGAACGTGAGCGGGCTGGGTGTGCGCCGGAAGCTCGTGTCGTGCGAGATTGCGGGCGTGAACGTGCTTCGGCTCACACTCGGGCGGCTGGCGCGCTGTGAAACCATCTCGAACGTCGCGATCCTGACGGACGAGCCGGAGACGGTCCGCGCGATCGCGGGGCGCGTCCCGGACGGGCTGCAGGTCGAGTTCGTGCGCACGCCCAGGGGCGCGCTGGGCGACAGGGCGCGGGCGGTGGGTGCGGCCCGGCGATGGTCGTCGGCGTGCTGGCGAGGCGCGCTGGGATCGCTGACGTGCTATGACGAGGTGTTCGACCCCAAGCTGTTCGCGGACGCGATGGAGCGCCTGGACATCGACGCCGCGGTGGTGCTTGGGCCCGACTGGGCGATGATTGAACCGGGGCTGACGGACCGGGTGGTTCGGCGGCATCTTGAGTCTCCCGAATGGCACAAGATCGTGTTTGCGCATGTGGCGCCGGGGCTGGCGCCGTGTCTGATCGCGCGGTCGCTGGTGCGCGAGATGGCCGACGAGGCGGACGGCGGCGGCGCGTTCGCGACGATCGGCGGGCTGCTCGGGTACGTGCCGATCCGCCCGCTGCCGGACCCGATCGTCAAGCCGCTGTGCGTGCGCACGGACCCGGTGCTGCGCGACCTCGGGCTGCGGTGCATCGCGGACACGCCCGACTCGCGGCGGCTGGTGCAGGGGGTCGATCTTGAGCCGAGCGGTGCGATCGAGCTTGCGGCGTCGATCCGCGATCGTGCCGGTGATCCGGCGTATCCGCAGCAGGTGACGATCGAGCTGTGCACGCGTCGGCTGACGGGCGGGATTCGCGAGCGTTGGCAGGACACGCGGCAGCGCGCCGACGCGGCGCGTGCGTGGATGGAGCCGATGCTCGCGGAGTTGTGCGCCGCCAGGCCCGACGCCGCGGTGACGCTGGGCGGCAACGGCGACCCGCTGCTGCACGATTGCTGGGAGGAGATCGTGTCGATTGCCCAGCGGGCGGGCGCGGCGGTCCACGTGCGCACGGACCTGATCTGCGACGCGGCGACGATCGAGCGGCTGCTGGCGTGCGGGGCGGGCGTGGTCAGCGTCGACCTGTTGGCCGACGATGCGCAGACGTATCGAGACATCGCGGGCGTGGATCACTTCGAGCAGGTGCGGGCCAATGTCGAGACGTTGCTCGGGCGCCGGCCGAGCGTTGGTGGTCTGCCGCTGGTGTGGATCGTGCCGCGGATCACGCGCTGCGACGCGGTGTACGAACAGATCGAGCCGTTCTTCGACCGGTGGATCATGCGGGCTGGGTGCGCGGTGATCGATCCCTTGCCGGTGGTGATGGCGGGCGAGCGGATCGAGCCCTTGCCCCTGCCGCGCGAGGCGAGCCGACGGCTGGACGCGTGCGAGTTATTCATCCGAAGTGATGGTCGTGCGACGGTCTCGCAGACGCCGGGCTCGCCAGCCGTGGGCGACGTGACACGCGAGCGGCTGGCCGACGTGTGGCGGAGCGTGCTGGAGGCGCGGCGGTCGAGCGTGGTCGAGCCGCGGTCGGCTGTCGTCGAGCGCCTGGCTGCGACGGTCTGACCGTGGGGGCGATTGCGATCATCCTGGCGCGGGGCGGCAGCAAGGGCGTGCCCGGCAAGAACGTCGCCGAGGTCGGCGGCAAGCCCTGCGTCGCGTGGACGATCGAGGCGGCGAGGGCGTCGTCGGTGGGTCGTGTCGTGGTATCGACGGACTCGGACGAGGTCGCGGGTGTGACCCGTGGCCTTGATGTTGAGGTGCACGACCGATCGCCGGAGTTGGCGACGGACACGGCCAGGGTGGACGACGCGGCCCGGGAGGTCGTGCATTGCGTCGACCCGGACGGGGCGATGGACGTGATCGTGCTGCTGTACGGCAACGTGCCGGTGCGGCCGGCGGGGTTGATCGATCGCGCTGTCTCGATGCTCGACTCGACGCGGTGCGACAGCGTGCAGAGCTACGCGCCCGTGGGCAAGCACCATCCGTGGTGGACCGCCCGGGTGGATGAATCGTCGGGCGCGACCGAGCCGTGGGAGGGGGCGGTGCTGAACCACGGCGTGCATCGGCGTCAGGATCTGCCGGCGGCGTACGTGCCCGACGGCGGTGTGATCGCGCTGACGCGGCGATCCCTACTGCTCGAGATCGAGGGCATCGCGCCGGGGCCGCACGCCTTTTTCGGGCGCGATCGGCGGGGCGTGCTCACCGGCGAGGGCGAGGTGATCGACATCGACGCACCCATCGATCTGGTCATCGCCGATGCAGTCCTGCGCCAAACGGTGGGTTAGAGTTTTTTCGATCAGCGCGTCGCGTCCGCACCTGAACGGACGCAAAGTCCGATGACGAGCCCTTCGCGCGAGCGAAGAGTGTTGTGTACCCGGCACGTCGGACACCCTGTGCTCGCGCCCCGGGGCTCGTTTACGCCGGACGCCGAGTCTGAGCCCGCTGCGGGCGAAGGCTCGGATCACGCTGGTTGCGAGAGAAATCCGAGCCTTCGCGGACTCAGACTCGGCGTCCGGCGGACATTTCGACGTGACATCGATGTGATGACGCGCCGGCACCCGCTCGCGCGGTGCATGTGCGCGGGCGTGGATCGTCTGACTTGCATACCGTGTGCATCATGCGAATCGGCGAGCGCGAGATCGGGCCGGACCATCCGCCCTACGTCATCGCCGAGATCGGCGTGAACCACGACGGCTCGGTCGAGCGAGCGTTGACGCTGGTGCGCATGGCCCGGGACGCGGGCGCCGACGCGGTGAAGCTCCAGCTTTTCAGAACCGATCTGCTCATGAGCAGGTCGGCGAAGCTCGCGGCGTACCAGCAGAGCGCGGGCGAGACGGATCCGATCGAGATGCTCCGGCGGCTGGAGCTGAGTGTCGAGCAGATGACGCCCGTCGTGGGCGTGATCCACAAGCTCGGGCTGCACGCGATCGTGACGGTGTTCAGCGTCGAACTGGTGGGCGAAGCGCGGGGCCTGGAGTGGGACGCGTACAAGACCGCCAGCCCGGACATCATCAACAGGCCGCTGCTGGACGAGATCGCGGCGACGGGCGGGCCGATGATCGTCAGCACGGGGGCGAGCACGCTGGCCGAGGTGGAGCGTGCGGTTGGGTGGCTGAAGCGAGCGGGCGATCGGGTGGCGCTGTTGCAGTGCGTGAGTTGTTATCCGACGCCGATCGAGCAGGCGGCGCTGGGCGGGATCGCGGCGATCGGCGAGGTCTTCGCGGGGCCGGTGGGGTACAGCGACCACACGGCCGGGGTCGAGACGGGGGCGATGGCCGTCGCTGCCGGCGCGTGCGTGCTCGAGAAGCACCTGACGTATGACCGCAGCGCCGCGGGCCCGGACCACGCCGCCTCGCTCGATGCCGACGGGTTTGGGCGCTACGTCGAGCTGGCGCGGTCCGGGGTGCGGGCTAACGATTCGTTCGAACCGCTCAAGCGGGTGCTCGACATCGAGCGCGACGTGCGAGGCGTCTCGCGCCAGTCGCTGACCCCGCGTCATTCGTTCCCGGCCGGGCACGTGCTCACACGCGACGACCTGACGATCAAGCGTCCGGGCGTCGGCCTGGAGCCGTGCGAGCTGGAGGGTGTGGTCGGGCGAGCGTTGGCGCGCGACGTGGAGGCGGACGTGCCCCTGACTCGGGGCGATCTGCACACCGGGCTGGCCGATCGTGAGGCGCGATAGGGGACGAGTGCAAGCACTACACTGGAATCATGCCGGACGCTGGGCGAGCACATGATCTCAGGCGTGTGGCCGTGGTGACGGGTTCAAGGGCGGACTTTGGGCTGCTGCGCCCGGTGATGCGGGCGGTGGGTTCGCACGCGGAACTGGAACTGCTGGTGATCGCGGCCGGGTCGCACCTGATCGCGCCCGCGCTGACGTTTCGCGATGTGAAGGCGGACTTCGAGGTGGCGGACTCGATCCCGATGCAGCGTGCGGGGCGAACGACGCGTGCGGACGACGCGGAGGCCTTGGGGCGGGGGATTGCGCGTTTCACCCGCTCGTTCGCGCTGCTGGAGCCGGACTGGGTCGTGGTGCTGGGCGATCGGATCGAGGCGTTCGCCGCTGCCGCCG
>JADFGU010000157.1 GCA_022567535.1 Planctomycetota bacterium
CTGTAGGGCGGATTCTGCGGTTTTTCCAGCAGGCGTCGAAAGTGGTACCATGCGCCCCGCGGCCCGACCTGCCCGCACCGTCGAGCGATCGATCGACGCCGCCTGTTCTCGATCCATTCGGCCGGACGCACCCATGCCCGACACCCCCGCCCAGACACCGCATTCGCCCGAGTTCGTCTCGTCGCCGCCCGTCGTCGGATCGATCATGCTGGTGGACGACAACGTCCAGAATCTCGAACTCCTTCAGGCCTATCTCGAGGAGCTGGGCTGTCCGATCCGCACCGCCACCGATGGCCAGGAGGCCCTGGACCTGGTCGCAAAGGACCAGCCCGACATCATCCTCCTGGACATCATGCTCCCCCGGATGAGCGGGTTCCAGATCTGCAAGAAGATCAAGGGCTCAGCCGAGACCCGCGGCATCCCGATCATCATGGTCACCGCGTTGAACGAGGTCTCCGACGTCGAGCGGGCCGTCGAGTGCGGTGCCGACGACTTCCTCACCAAGCCCGTCAATCGGCTGGAGCTGCTCACCCGTGTGCGTTCGCTCCTGCGCGTGCGAAATCTCCAACGCGAACTCGACCGCACACTCGCCGAGATGCGCCGCATCGTGCGCGAGGAGCCGGATCGGTCATCCTGAACGCTTCGACCGGCGTCACATCGACCCATCCAGCATCGCCCGGCACACCGACGCGGCGAGTTCCGCGTTCGCCCGCGCCAGCGCCAGGTTCGCGTCCAGCGTCCTGCCGTCCGACACCTCGTGCAGCTTTCTGAGAACCGCGGGCGTGAGGCTGCGCCCCGACTCGCGCCGCGTCTGGTCCGTCGCCTGCTCGATCCATCGCTCCCAGTCGTCGCGGCTGATCTCCGCCTCGGCGGGCACCGGGTTGACGACCAGCACCCCGCGTCGCGACCGCGCCAGTTCCTCCGCGATATACGCGGCCAGGTCGGCGTGATCGTCAAACACCTCGTCCACGCCCGCCCCGCCGTCGCGGAGGTAGAACGCCGGGAACCGGTCCGTGCCAAAGCCCACGACCGGCACGCCCAGGCCTTCGAGCGCCTCGCGCGTCGCGGGCACGTCCAGCATCGCCTTAGCCCCGCTGCAGACTACGGCCACGGGAAATCGCGCCAGCGCCGCCAGGTCTGAGCTGACATCCAGCCTCGTGCCGTAGCCCCTGTGCAGCCCGCCGATCCCACCGGTCGCGAACAGCCGCACGCCCGCGTGCGCGCACAACTCCATGGTGGCGCTGACCGTCGTGGAACCCGCAACGCCGCGGTGCAGCACCACGCCGAGATTGGCCGTGTTGACCTTGACGATGTGCTCGGCCGCGAGCAGGCGCGCCAGCTCATGCTCATCCATCCCGACGATCGCCCGTCCATCAAGGATGCCCACGAGTACCGGCTGGACATCGTGCTTCCGAACGATGTCGGCCAGTTGAGCGGCCAGGGGCGCCGCTGTCTCGCGGGGCACCCCGTGCGTCAGCAGCGTGGTTTCAAGCGCGACCGCGTTCGGACCCGCTCGGGTGATGACCTGCACGGTCTCCTCCCCCTCGGCCCTGGTGGCCGATCGAATGTTCGTGTACCGTAGGATCTTGGACAAGGCGTGGTCGGCTTCGGTCACCCCGCGTGCTGGAATCAGCCCATGCAGACCGTCCTCATCGCGCTCGGCAGCTTCGTGCTCTACATCGTCGCGTATCGCACCTACGGCCGGTATCTGGCCAGGCGCATCTTCCAGATCGACCCCGAGCGCCTCGCCCCGTCGGTCGAACTCGAGGACGGCGTCGATTTCGTCCCCTCACGCCGTGAGATGGTCTTCGGCCACCACTTCACCTCGATCGCCGGGACGGGCCCGATCGTGGGCCCGGCCGTCGCTGTCGTCTGGGGCTGGCTCCCCGCGCTCTTGTGGATCCTCATCGGGTCGATCGTCATGGGAGCCGTCCACGACTTCGGCTCGCTCGTCATCTCCATGCGCCACAAGGGGCGCACGATCGGCGACCTCGCCGGCGACGTGGTGAGCCCGCGGGCGAGGCTGCTGTTCCTGCTCGTGGTATTGGTCGGCCTGTGGATCGTGCTGGCGATCTTCGGGCTCGTGATCGCGCTCATCTTTCGCGACTACCCATCCGCCATCGTGCCCGTCTTCCTCCAGATCCCGATCGCCGTCGGGCTGGGCATCTATCTGCGCCGCCGAGGCAACCTGCTGCTCGGCAGTGTCGTCGCCGTCGCACTGATGTACGCGAGCATCATCTGGTCCGCCTCGATCGACTGGGCCAGCCCGTCGAACCCGGGCGGCATCGCGATCATCCCGCCGGCTTTCAGCGCGTTCATATCGCCGGTGGCCTTCTGGACACTCGTCCTGCTCGTCTACGTCTACATCGCGTCGGTGCTCCCCGTCCAAACCCTCCTCCAGCCGCGCGACTACATCAACTCACACCAGCTCATCATCGCCATGGGTCTGCTGCTGACCGGCTTGATCGTGTCGCGCCCGGAAATCGTCGCCGACATGGTCAACCTCGCGCCCCAGCCGGCCACCCCGGGCGGCTATGTGCCCGCGTTCATCCCGTTCCTGTTCGTCACGATCGCGTGCGGCGCCATCAGCGGCTTTCACTGCCTCGTCTCATCGGGTTGTTCGAGCCGGCAGCTCCGATCGGAAAAGGACGCCCAGTACGTCGGATACGGCGCCATGCTCACCGAGGGTTTCCTCGCCACGCTCGTCGTCCTCGCCTGTGTCGCGGGCATCGGCCTCGGAACCGCCGGCGGGCTGCAGGGGCACGAGGCCTGGCTGCACCACTACCAGGTCTGGGGCGGCGGCAAGGGGCTCGGCGACAAGCTCGCCCCCTTCATCCAGGGCTCGGCCAACATGATCGCCGCCCTCGGCATCAACGAAAAGCTCGCGCTGGCGATCATGGGCGTGTTCGTTGCCTCGTTCGCCGCCACCACGCTCGACTCCGCCACGCGCTTGCAGCGCTACGTGATCGCCGAACTCGCCGGCGGGGGCCCCGAGACCGGCGCTGCCTCGCTCAGGATCCCTCTCCTCGCCAACCGCTACGTCGCCGCCGCCGTCGCCGTCGTCACCGCCGGCGTGCTCGCACTCTCCGACGGGCTGCAGCGCGGGGCCGACGGCGCCATGGTCGGACTGGCCGGTGCGGGAAAGGGTGGGCTCACACTCTGGCCCATCTTTGGCGCCACAAACCAGCTCCTCGGCGGCCTCGCCCTGCTCGTCGTCACCGTCTGGCTCGTCAAGAATCGCCGACCCGCCTGGGTCTCGGCACTGCCCATGGCCTTCATGCTCGCCATGACCGGCTGGGCCATCGTCGAGCTGGCGCGCTGGTTCGGCTCGGACCTGCTGGCCGACCCTCCAAGCTACAGCCGCCTGCACCTGCTCGCCATCGCAATCCTCATGCTCGGGCTGGAACTCTGGATCGTCATCGAAGCAGTCCTGGTCCTGGGCCGCAGACCGCCGGCGCGACCCGCCGTCCCGAACGTGCTCGGAATCCACGAAACAAAGCCCGGACGGGCAAAGAACCAGCCCGGCTCCACCGGGGAGCCGGGGTGATGGGTGTGCGGTTCGTCCTGTAGGTGCTCGCCCCGAAGGGTTCAGACCAGTTCCTTGATCGCCTTCATGGGCCGGATCTTCACGACGTTGCGTGCGGGCTTGGCCTTGAACATCGTTTCCTCGCCCGTGAACGGGTTGATGCCCTTGCGCGCCTTGGTCGCCGGCTTGCGCTGCACGAGGATCTTCATCATCCCGGCGATGTTGACGACGCCCGGGCCGCGCTTGCCAAGATCCGCCTTGACAATCGCCGACGTCGCATCAAACACCGACACGACCTCCTTCTTGCTCAGCTCCGTGGCCTCAGCCACCGTCGTGATGAACTGGGACTTCGTGCGTGGGCCGTCCGACGCCGTGATCCTGATCGCCGGGGCAGCGGCTTTCTTCGCAGCTTTCTTTCGCGTCGGCTTCCTTGCCGAGGCCTTTCGGGTCGTCTTCCGTCGTGCAGCCTTCTTGCGGGTGGTTCTTGCAGCCATGGTGTGAGCTCCGAAAACGTTGTACTCTCGCCACGCATCCGAACGTGGCCAATCGCGTTGTATCCAACTTTCACGCGAAGTGCAAGCTCTATCGGTATGAATCGGCCGAAAAAAACAGTGTTTTTTGCGTCTCCCTCCCAAAACGCTCCAAAACAGCAGTTTCAGGCACCACCCGCCGCGCCGCCGCACGCCACGCCCGCCTCGTGATCCGCCAGCGAAAACACGAGTGAGGCATGGTCGGAAAGCCCCGCTCGACGCCCCTGGTGCGAGTACCACGCCCCCCGGATCCGCCCCGCCAACGGCCGCGACACGAACGCGTGGTCGATTCTGAACCCGTTTCCCGCCCGGCTGACCCACGACGCGTCCTTTTTGTCGGGATTGACAGCCCGCCACGCGTCCACGTACCCAAGCGCGCTCAGCCGCCCCAGGTTCGCCGTCTGACGGAACGTCGCACCCGTCTCGTCCAGCCGGTGTCGCCCCGTGTTGAAGTCTCCCAGCAGCACGCAATCCCTGTCCGCACACGCCCGCGCCGCACGCAAAACCCCCTTCCACAAAGAGTTACGGGCCGTCGAACCGGACCCGCACGGGATGTGCAGCCCCACCAGCCTCAGCTCCAGCGCGGGCAGTTCAACCTCCAGCAGCAGCCGATCGGTCGCCTCGCACACCCGCACCGGCGTCCGCGACGCGATCAGAACCCCGTTGC
Source organism: Planctomycetota bacterium (assembly GCA_022567535.1). GTDB lineage: Bacteria > Planctomycetota > Phycisphaerae > Phycisphaerales > UBA1924 > JADFGU01. The sequence continues at coordinate 4,724 of JADFGU010000157.1, forward strand.
GCCGCGGCGCTCGAGATCGAGATGAGACCGACGCAGGTCCAAGACGAGAACAAGACCAGCCGCGGTCGGGCGGGCATCAGTCCATTCATGGGGTCGACTCCGTTCGACTCGATCCGTTCCGTGGTTGTCTGAACGCTTGCTACGAAACAGAGACGATCAGGGCCGCCGTGTGGTTTTCCCTACGGCCCGACCTCAAGGTTCAGCGGTTGTGAATTGCCGCTGCGGGCACCGGCGTGAAACGAAACAATGGTCACGCCGGGGTCGACCAGGAAGATGTACCCGAACTTGCTGTTCTCGCGACCGGCCGATCGCAACATCGACGCCTTGACTGTCTTCAGGGGCTTGAGACACCGCTCCGGCATTCCCGTCACCAACACGTCGGGGTAGTACTGTATCTCGAAGGTCACTTGGCCGCCGATGTCGACGGCTGCATACTGGCCGATGGCGAAATACTCCTTACCGCTACTGTCGCGCACGAAAATCTGCGCCATGACTCTGGTCGCGAAGGACAAGGCCCGGCCGTACATGCTCTCGGCCTGCAGGCGTTCCGCCCCGACCTGAAGCATCTTCTTGCCGGCCGGCACCGTGAACTCCGTCACCCGCAAGGCCGGGTCCAGGTCGCCTTGCGGCAGCACCACCGAAAAGTGACACCCGTCGCCGCCGCGAAGCCGGTTGCCGCTGGTCCATCGAGACACGATCGGGCTGCTCATGTCCAGGGCGACCGGCAACTCCGTGAACACGCCGGTCCGTTCGGTAACCGCGTTGGCCACGTGGACGCGCCCGCCGGGTGCCTGCCCCACCGACGAACCGCCGCCCGATCTCGCCTGAACGGTTCCGCCGCCCATGGCCGACGAGGCATAGTCGGGGGAATCGGCGAGATAAAGACTGTCGTCGTCGCCTCGCGGAAAGGTGAATCGCGCCCCGCGCTTGAACTCCAGATAGGACGGCTCGAAGTCGTCCGGCACCTCGAAGGCCACGTCGAACTCGTAGCCGCCGGTCCTTGCGCCCCCGCTCCCATCGGAGACCTGCAAATGCACCGGCCTGGTGTTGACGGGGCTCAGGATGAAATTGGTCTGCGAGTCGAATCGCACCAGCCTGGTCGATTGCTCGGGGGTGACTTCGGTGAACAGGTGCTTGTCGTTGATGTAGAGGTCGGTCATGCCGGCGGCGAGATAGACGCGCGGCTCGGACCGGCCCCCGCCGACCCCGATCAGTCGAAACTGCGGCAGCCGGAACCGGATGGTGTTGTCCTTCTCGTGGGCGGCCGACTGATTGACCGCCACGCGGCA
>JADFGU010000158.1 GCA_022567535.1 Planctomycetota bacterium
GCAGCGCCTCGTGGATCGGCGGAACCCAGCCGGTCCCCTTGCCGTCGCCGAGCATGTCGATCAGGAAGAGGTTCTGGGTCGTGCGCGGGTGCGGGTCCAGCCCGCTCACCTTGTCCGCATCGAACAGGTACATGGTCACGTAGTGAAATAGCGGGATCATGGGCAGGTCCTCTTCCATGATCTTTCGCTCGGCCCGGGACAGGATGGCCAGACGCCTGGCCGGGTCTGTTTCGGCCTGGGCGGCGTCGAGCAGCGCGTCGTACTCCGGGCTGTCGTACTTGCGATCGTTGTTGCCGTCGTCGCTTCGCAGGAGATCCAGGAACGTCGTCGGATCGCCGTAGTCGCCGTACCAGCCCGCACGCGAGGTCATGTAGTTCGCCTTCTTCAGGTCGTCCTTGTAGACCTTGAGTTCCTTCTGTTCGAGCCGCACCGGCACGCCGAGGTATCGCTGCCAGTTCTTCCCGAGCGCCTGCGCGACCAGGTCGTGCCCCGCGTCCTTGTTGAACAGCAACTCGACCGGCGGGAACTCGGCCGGGTCGGGGTAGCCCGCCTCAGCCAGCAGCGCCCGCGCCTCGGCCGCGATCGCCAGCTTGCCACGCTCGTCCTTCGCGTCTGACAGGCACTTCAGCCCCGCGGGCGACTCATAGCCGCCGATCGAGCCGGGCGGGATCAGCCCCCGTGCCATCGGCTCCCCCAGCCGACGGATGTCGTCCACGATCACACGCTTGTCCACCGTCATCGCGAACGCACGTCGCACACGAGGGTCGCGAAACGGGTTCGCCCGCCCGTCCGGCAGCGTCTTCATGCAGTTGAAGTTCCAGAAGTACGTCGCAAACGACGGCACCGCGTGCACGTTCTTCCGCGGGTCGCTGGGCAGGTGGCGATCGATCTCGAAGATGTCCAGCCCCCGGGCCTTGAGTGCCTCGTACTCGGCCTCGTGCTCGGCGTAGAACTCGACCTTGTCCGCCCAGATATCGCCACGGTAGTTGACCGTCAGGTTGGCCACCCAGTCCACGGCGCCGGTCTGGAACGCCAGCACCTGCGCGTTGGGGTCCTCGATCGAGGGCACAGCGATGGAGTCGATGGCGACGTTGGCCCCGTCCCAGTAGTGCGGGTTTCGTTCCATCCGCATGTCGCGCTTGAACCGCCAGACCGTTAGCTCGAACGGGCCGTTGCTGATCAGGCGCGGCGGCTTGGTCCAGCCCCGCTCGCTCTTGAGACGCCCTGACTTCGGGTCCACGCGCTCGTACTGCCGCAGCAGCGGCGGGTACACCGGGTAGAAAACCGGGAACGCCACGATGTCGAGGAAGTACGGCACGGGGGCTTCGAGTTCGACGCGGAGTGTGCGGCTGTCGAGCGCCTTGACGCCGACCAGGGCCTTGTACTCCGCCAGTGTTCGCTCCCACAATTCGTCCGCCGAGGTCTTGTCGGGGTCGAACCGTGTCAGCTCGTTCACGCGCCAGTCGTAGAACTCGCGCCCGCCCTTGATCATCCAGAAGAACGCCACGTAGTCCGCCGCGGTGTCCGGCAGCAGCCCCCGTCGCCACGAGAAGACGAAGTCCTCAGCCGTCACCGCCTCGCCGTTGGACCATCGCGCGTCGCCGCGCAGGTGGAACGTGTAGACCAGCCCGTCGGGCGAGACTTCCCACCGCTCGGCCACCGCGGGCGCCGGGTCGTACCCGACGGTGAACACGTCGTGGCGCACCAGCCCCTCGAACAGGCAGCGCATGATCCGCAGGTCCTGCATCCAGCTCGCCCGCTGGATGTCGAGCGTGGTGACGTCGGTGCCGTTGCTGATCGTGAAGTCGGCCGGCGGGAGCGGTCGATCCGACACCACCGAGACGATCACCACCACCGCCAGCAGCACCACGGGCACAAGCAGCTTGAACATGCCCACACGATACCGCACCCGGTAGGTCGGATCTCCGAGCCGACATCCGATTATCTGTCCCGCAGGAACCGATCCGAGCGGAAGTCGAACCCGCGCCGCGTCAGTAGCCCGCCGTCCCCGATCACATCCATGACCTGACGGATGTATTGAGCATCTCCCTGCCCGGTGCCCGAGCGGATGAGCGGAGCCAGCTCCGGCACCCCCGCCGCCAGGCTACCGACCTCCAGCTTGTCCTTGCAGACCGTGAGCAGCCCGACAGCCAGTCGCACCGCCGCCATCTCCAGGGTTCTGGCGTCCCGAACCACCGGATCGTCGGCAGCGGCCACAGGCAGCGCGTCCGCACGGACCCGACGAAAAACGTACCCCAGCAGGTCGCCGCACATCCCGCCGGCGCTCTTGGCCAGGTCAGAGTTGAGGCCTCCCGCCTGGATTGATCGGGTGAGGACATGGATGCGCACGTCCCGAGCCGCCTTGAGGCAGGGCCCGAACACCAACGCGTCGCCCTCGCCCGGTCCGAGCGTGTAAATCCGATTCGAGACAGCTTTGGTCAGATCTTCAAGGGCGATGTCGCCCAGAGTGCCGTCCGCTTTGTCGCCGATGACGATCGCCGTCATCATCGCGCGCACGCACATGTCCAGAACCAGCGGGCTGGGCTCGGCCTCGATCCGCGCCCTGAGGGCTCGGATCATGGGGATGATCTCGCGCCCGCGCAGCACAGCGGACGGATTTTCCAGCGTAAGGAACGCCGATCGATACCCGAAGACCGCGGCGAACCGCAGCGTCGCGTCGTCGCTGTCGAGGTATCGCTCGAGCAATTCGACCGCTTCGGGCGTGCCCAGGTCGCCGATGATCTGTAGCGCCACGACCGCCCGCGTCCGGTCCTCCTGCCCGGCAAGCTCGCTGAGCCCGGGCAGGGCGACCTCGCTGTAGAACATCTGGAAGTCGGCAGAGACAGCCCTGTTGCGCGGATGCTCCTGCAGCGCCTGGCGGGCCCGGCGCATCTCCGGGGCGGACCCCGCAGCCAACAATTCCAGGTGTGCGGACGTGAAATGCCGGATGCTCTGCCGATCTTCGGGACTCAGCGAGACTTTGGTCGGATCCACGCCGAGGTCGCGGCCAATCGACTGGGCCACCGCCAGCGTGGGCGCGCACAAAGCACACCACGCCAAGAGCCCCGCGGTCAGCGTGGCCATACGCGTTGGGCGCCCATGGGAGCGATGCTGTGTTCTCGGCGGGGAAGGCCGCCTTTGACTCCGATAGCCCAAATCGCTGCTCCGTGAACAGGCGGGTCGGTACGCCGGCAAGCTGCCCGAATCCTGATCTGGCTCAGGTCGCGGTCGGACCGAACCCGATACCGGCCGACCCGGTGGGAGCGAGAAGTTACCAGTGACCCGCAGACGGGTCAACTCCCACGCGATATACGGCCGGGTTTCACCCTCTGGTTCCCTCCCCGGAGCCGTTCAATACACCTCCATGAAGATTCGCCGGGTGGGTCGAACCGCTCGGTGGATCATCCGCCGCTCCCACCGCCCGATGCGGCCCATCGCCTCGGGGTCGATCTCGAGGTACCCGCCCAGATCCGCCGGGCCCAGCCGAAGGGCCATTTCCTCGAAGATCCCCAGTTCCATCCCCGCCACGCCGCAGATATACACCAGCGCCCGCCCGCTGGAAAAGCTCGACGCCAGGTCCGAGGCCACCCGCCCGAGCCGGTCCCGGACGTACATGGGCGGCTGGCCGTCCTGCTGCCGCTCGCGGCTGAGCGTGGGCACATACAAAAACCCCGCGTGCTCTCGTTCCAGCGATCGGAAATGCTCGTCGTAGAGAAGGTCGGTCCGGTAGGGCGAGCCCATGACGAGCACGATGCGGCTCTGAACGCCCGCTTCGAGCAGATCGTGCACCATCCCCCGGTACGGCGCGATCCCGGTGCCGGTCGCGAGGAACACGTAGTCGTGCTCGCCCGCGTTGCGGGGGACGAGGAACCGCTTGCCGTTGGGCCCGGTCAGCCGGATCTCGTCGCCAGGCCTGAGATCGCACAGCAGATTCGAGGTCACTCCAAGAAAGAGCCCCGGGCGGTCCCGGTGCTCGGCGATCAGCCTTTTCACCGTGGTCGCGATGATGTGCCGCTTTTCCCCCTCGCCGCCGGTCGGGGACGCGACCGAATACAGCCGGACCTTGTGCGGCCTGGAGCGTTCGTCCGTGCCCGGCGCGAGCACGCCGAAGGACTGCCCCGGCCTGAGATTCCCGGCCAACTGCGTGCCGGACACGTCGATCGCGATGTGCCGGATGAACGCCGCGGCCTTGCCCGCCGTGCACTTCTCATTGGACACGACCACACCGACGGCGGGGTTGGCGGGCATGTGAAGGTGCATCACCACCTCGGGCATGTCCGGCTTGAAGCGCTGGGCGTGGGCGTCGGGCAACCCGCTCATGGAGTCGTTGCTCCGCCTGGGTGGGGCCGTTCAAGTCGTGCCACCCGCGTCCGAGATCGCGCGGGCCGGTCGCGGTGGCGATGGAGAGGGCGAATCACCCGGATTGGTCGCCTTCGCCGGCCGCGTCGCCTTCGTCCGGCTCGGCCGGCGGGTCGAGATCGGCGGGATCCTCCTCCGGCTGTGCCGTCGGCTCGCCGCCAAGGGCCGCCAGTGTGTCACCACGCCTGCGCAGCGCGTCCGCCAGATCACCGGAGGAGGCGTCCGCGGCCTGCTGGTAGGACTCGGCGGCTGCGAGGATCTGCTCGGTATAGGCGTCCCGGGCGGTCTGGGCCTGTGCAGCCAGATCGCCCACGCCGACGAGCGGCGGCTCAACCCCGGCCAGCACCCCGAGCAGCACCGCGTACCCCTTGTAAACCTCCGCTGTGGACCACCGAAGATCGCCGATGGACTGTCGCGCCTGGCCCAGCGCCGCCCCGGCCGGCCCGCGCGCCACTCCCCGCGCCTGCGACGCCGCCGACGCCGAACTCCTCAACGGGGCCAAGGCCTCCTCGACGGCCGGTGGCATGTCGTCGGCCATGCTCTGCGCCAGCTCGGTCAATGCCTGAGCCAGGGCGCCCGACACCTCCGTCACGTGCGCCGCCGCCTCGGCCGCGTCATCACGCGTCGCCTGCGCCCGCGTCAGCACGTCCGCGCGCGACTGGAACAACAGAGCGCCCTGGTTCCGCAGGCGGTCGATCTGCCGCTGGATCTCCTCGGACTCGGGGGCGGCCCGGGCCGCGCGTGCCTCAAGGTCCGACGCTGTGATCTCGAACTGGTCGGCGTTTCGCCGCACCTTCTGCGTCTGCTCCATCAGCCGGGCCGCCTCGCCGTAGTCATCCGTCGTCAGCACCTGCCGGCGCAGATCCGCCTCGACGGCGCGCAGCTGGCGCGACTGATCCCGGTTCAAGGCCGCCTCGGTGAGCAGCTTGGCGACCACGCCGTCCACAGCGGTCTTGGCCTGCTCGGTGGCGGCGATCTCGTCGGCGATGCGGGCCGTTTCGGTGTCGATCTCGGCCAGTTCCGGCGCCGGGTCGTACGCGGAGGCGGCCTGTTCGAGCGCGCGGTGGGTCAGCAGTCGGCCATAAATCGCACGCGACACGTTGATCCGCGCCCGCAGGTCGGCCTGCAGCCGTTGTACCGCCTCGGCCTTGGGCAGCGCCAGCCCGTATCGGGCCCGCGAGATGACCAGGTTGGCCGACGCTTTCTGGGTCTTGTTGCCGTCCGCCGTGACCGCGCGCATGTCCTGGATGATGGATTGGTATCGGTTCCGGGCGTGGGCGTCCGAAGCGGGCACCGCCGATCGGGGCATCAGCGCCGAGAGCTCGTTGGACGCGGTGCGCAGCGCGACGGAACTGGCGTCCTCGTTGTCGCAGCCGACGAGCGCCGCGAGCATCGCCGCACCCGCGCCGGCCAGCAGAACCACCGACCACCGACCCCGAACCACTGACAATCGTGTCTCACGCATGGCGGATCTCGAACCCTGTAAGGAGGTGCGGTGCCCGGGCTGAACCATCACCCGGAGAGGGAGCATACCCCGCTCACACGGGCGAGGAACCACCGAATCGCCCATGGGTGCTGCCCGGGCACAGCCCTTCGTGGCGCGACCGGGCGGCTGACCGAATCATCCGTCC
>JADFGU010000159.1 GCA_022567535.1 Planctomycetota bacterium
GGTCCGTTTTTTTGACGGCGACATTGATCTCCGAAGGCCCTGTCGGACGGGGTGAGGGTCTCGCCCAGGGCGTGGAGGGGCGCCGCGAGGGCATCGAATCTTATCACACTCCGGGCTGTCGGGACGCACTCCGGCAGGGCTTCCAAGTCCCCGTTCTGACGGCAAATTTCTCGTTAAAGGTGGCGCTCGGAAGAGGCGATCTATGCAGGGGGTCCGTGTCACCTGAGTTTGGCATCGCTGCCGCAGGTGCTTGATCGGCCCCGCGGAGACGTGGATGAGCGAAGCGGCAAAATGGGGCTCCCAGGAGCCCGACGAGGGTCAATTCCGGGCCCTCGCGACCGCGATTCCCAGTGGTGTGATCTTCATCTGTGCCCAGCGCGTGGTTTGGGCGAACGAGCGCTTCATCGAAGCGGCGTTCATGGTCATCTCCCCTGCTCAGCCACCGCCGTGCGAGTGGCCGCTGTGCTCGTCCTTCACCTAGCCGTCGCCATCATGCTTGTGGGACTCGCCGTCGTCGCCGCGGATCTCGCGCCAGGCTTTGTCCAGCGTCGCGATGTGAGCTGTCGGATCCTTCTCGAACCTGGGGATGCAGCCCTTGCAGCAGAAGCGCACCAGCCGGTTGCCATAGACCTTGTCGATCGGCTCATCCATCGATTCGAGGGACTCGCCTGAGATGAAACAGGTCTCGAGTGGATAGTGCTCGCGTTGCCTGGCGATGGCCGCTTCGTCGAGTTTCTTCAGGTACGTCTTCGGATCTTCCAGGAAGTCGGCCTTGCATCCCTTGCAGCAGAAGCGGATGAGGCGATTCTGATACACGAAGTTGATCGGCCCGCCCATCTCCTCGTCCTCCAGCGACTTCTCGGAGATGATGCACGTATCCAGCGGGTAATAGGGCATCTGGCGCTTGATGATCTGCTCGTCCACGGTCTTCCAGTGCGCGGCCGGATCCGCCTCGAAATCCTCGATGCATCCTTTGCAGCAGAAACGAACCTCTCGCCCGTCGTAGACCTTCACGATGGCGTCGCCCATCTCGCCGAGCTCTTTACCCGAGATGGGACACGTGTTGAGGAGGTACAGGTCGCCCGTGCGCTCGGCCGGGTTCACGGCCATGTCGTGCCCGGCGTGCTCCTCCCCGGCGGGATGCGTCAGGTGCATCATGGACACGCGGACGAAGTCGTCCTTCTTCTGCTCGTCCCACGCCTTGAACGTCGATTCACAGTTGGGACAGCAGAACCCGATCGTGTGCCCGTTGTACTGCAGGGTCGCCGCCTCGGGATCGACGGGTTTCTTGCTGATCGGACAGTTGGCGTTGACCGGCCCGTCGGGCAGACTCTTGGCCAGTTGCGTGGTGTCGCACGCACTACATGGGGCATTCCGCGCGGCTGCGGGAGCGACCGCAACCGTCGCGGCCACAACCGAGCAACTCATCAGGGTCTGGATTCGATTCGCAAACATGGGACTCTCCTTGAAAAAGTGAACTGTGAATATGCTATGCGGGGTCGCCCGTGGCGGCTGACGTGTTCGCATAATCCTTGAACGCCCCGCGCATCGCGATGCGCTTGGCGTTGTAAAACAAAACGGGATAAATGAGCAGATTGAGCACAAAGCTGGTGGTGACGCCGCCGATCATTGGCACCGCGAGGCGGCGCATGGTATCGGCGCCGGCGCCGTCGGCCCAGAGCAGGGGCATCAGGCCGACAAAGATCGCCGCCGCCGCCATCGTTTTCGGCCTGATGCGCTTCACCGCGCCCTCGTGGACCGCCCACCAGAGGTCGTTGGTGTCCCGCATCCGTCCCTCGCGCTGAAACCGGTTGAAGCTGTTGTCGAGGTACAAGAGCATCACGAGCCCGGTCTCGGCGTCCAGACCCGCCAACGCGATGATGCCAACCATCACCGCCAGCGACATGTTGTAGTCCAGGAAATACAAAAGCCATACCGCACCCACCAGGCTGAACGGCACCGCCAGCAGGACTATTCCCACCCGCAGCCAACTCCGCGTGGCAAGGTACAGGAGCATCACGATCAGCACACCCGCGAGCGGGACGACCACCATCAGGCGTGCCCGGGCCGCCTGCATGTACTCGTATTGACCGGACCATACGATACTGTAGCCGGGCGGCAGGTCGACCCGTTCTGCGACGGCCCGCTGGGCGTTCTTCACGTAGGTGCCGACGTCCAGGCCCGCGATATCGACATAGACCCAGCTCGTCAGGCGGGCGTTCTCGCTCTTGATCATGGGCGGACCCTTGTGGATCGCGAACTGTGCGAGCTGCCCGAGCGGAATCTGGGCGCCCGAGGGTGTCGCGACAAGCGTCTGATGCAGCGCGTCCATGCTGTCGCGAAGCTCGTGCGGATAGCGGATGTTGATGGGGTAGCGTTCGAGCCCCTCGATCGTCGAGCCGATGTTCATCCCCCCAAGGGCCGACATGATGACTTCCTGAACGTCGGCGATGTGCAGCCCGTAGCGCGCGATCTCCTCACGGTTGATCGAGATGTCGAGGTAGTTGCCCCCAACGCTTTTCTCCGAGAAGGCGCTGACGGTGTAGGGTCCGGTTCCCTCGGCGGTCTTGACGACCTGCGCGATGTCGTTGGCAACCCTCGCAAGCACCCGCAGGTCGCTGCCCATCACCTTGATGCCCACGGGCGTCTTGATCCCCGTGGAGAGCATGTCGATGCGCGTTCGGATCGGCATCGTCCACGAGTTGGTCAGCCCCGGGAACTGGACGGCCTCGTTGAGCCCGGGCACATGCGTGCCGTCCGGCCACTCGTAGCCGTAGGTCAGCTCGCCCACCGTGATCGGCCGCTCCTTTGGGAACACCCTTTGCAGCAGACCGTGCGACCACCGCGGCCAATCGTCATAGAACCGGGCGAGAGGCACGGTGCGCCACAGGGACTTGTCCCGCCGGAGTATGAGCGTCGTTTCGATCATGGTGAGCGGAGCGGGGTCGGTCGCGGTTTCCGCCCGTCCGATCTTGCCCCACGCGCTTTGCACCTCGGGAAACTGCATGAGGATCTTGTTGGTCTGCTGGAGGAGTTCGCGGGCCTTGGTCGAGCTGATCCCCGGATCGACCGTGGGCATGTACAGCAGGTCGCCCTCTTCGAGCGGGGGCATGAACTCGCTGCCGAGCTGGCGCAACGGCCACACCGACCCCATGACCGCTGCCAGCGCAAGAATCAGCGTCAATGATCGATACCGCATCACGAACGCGAAGAACGGTTCATACACCCATAGCAGCAAGCGGTTCAACGGATTGCGTTCTTCCTTGCTCAGTCGCTGCGGAAGAATCATGACCGCCATGAACAACGCCCAGCCGATCGCCAGCCACCATCGGTACGGCGACATCGTTCCCAGCGGCACGAGCAGCAGCAGCGCGGCCGGTGCGAAGATCGAGCTGACGTAGATCGGCAGCCGCTTCCAGCGCGGAATCTCGACAGGGATCGTCCGCTCGCGGACGAAGTAGACCATCAGCACCGGAATAACGGTCACGGCCAGGACGGCACCGCTCATCATCGCGAATGTCTTGGTGAACGCGAGGGGCTTGAATAGTCGCCCCGACTCCTCGCCGAGCGCAAAGACCGGAAGAAAGCTCACGGTGATGATGAGCAGCGCAAAGAACAGGCTCGGGCCGACCTCCTTCGAGGCGTCGGCGATCAGCGTGCTGCGCGGCGTGGGGGGGTGGCCGGCCGCGACGCGCTCCTGCTCACGCTCGAGGTGTTTGTGCGCGTTCTCGACCATGATGATGGCGCTGTCCACCATGACGCCGATCGAGATCGCGATGCCGCCCATGCTCATGATGTTGGCGTCGATGCCCAGCACGCGCATGATCGCCAGCGCGCTCATGACGCCCAGCGGGAGGACGATCACCGCCACCATCGCGCTGCGGGCGTGGACCAGGAACACCGTCACCACCAGCGAGACGATGACGATCTCCTCGATCAGCGTGTGCTTGAGCGTCTCCACCGCCCGGTCGATCAGGTCGCTGCGGTCGTAGCCGACGCGGATCGCGACGCCCGGCGGCAGCCCGTCTTCCAGCTCGTTCAGCTTGGTGCGGACGCGCTCGATGGTCTTTCGCGCATTGTCGCCGAAGCGCATGATGACGATGGCACCCACGGCCTCACCCAGGCCGTTCCAGTCCGCGATGCCGCGGCGGATCTCGGGACCGATGCGGATGTCGGCCACGTCGCGCAGGTAGATTGGTTTGCCGTGCTCATCCGCCGCCAGCGCGATGATCGACAAGTCCGCCAGCACTCGCTCCGTGCGGGCGTCCTCGACGGTGCGTCCGGCGGCTTGCGCAGCCGCGATCTCAGCCTCGCTTAGCGTGCCGAGGTAGCCCAGCCCTCGGACCATGTATTCGGTCTCGCTCATCTCGAGCACGCGGCCGCCGACGTCCACGTTGGATCGCTGGATGGCGCGCTTCACGCGCTGCAGCGAGATGCCGTACGCGAGAAGACGGACCGGATCCACGACGACCTGGTACTGCTTGACGAAACCGCCGACGGCGGCGACCTCGCTGACCCCCTCCACCGCGGTCAGCTCGTACCGAAGGTACCAGTCCTGCAGCCCGCGCAGGTCGGAAAGATCGAGGTCGCTCGCGACGAGCGGTCCGTCGTCGAGCGGGCACCGGTCATATCCGCGCGTGATCTCGATGCGCTCCAGCCGGTCGCGAATTTCCTCCGGTGCGGACTGGAGTGCATCGTAGCGCCGGTTCTCGGCGCGGTCGGCGTAGATGACCCTGGCATCCTCGAAGATTCGATGCTTCTGGAGCCTTTCTCGCACCGCGGGATCATCGGGCGCGCTCGACACGGAGTCGTACCATCGGTCGGTCTCGGGATCGTGCCAGAGCCCGCCCGGATGTCGAGGGCAGTACTTCCCCGTCACCATCATGTACTGGTAGACCCAGCCCACGCCCGTCGCGTCCGGCCCGAGTTGCGGGCTGATGCCCGGGGGAAGGTCGTCCACCACCGTGCTGAGCTGCTCGAGCACGCGGCTGCGCGCCCAGTACAGGTCCGTCCCGTCCTCGAAGATGATGTAGACGAAGCTCGACCCGAACATGCTGTACCCGCGGACCACGTCCGCGTAGGGCACCGCGAGCATCGCCGTCGTCAGGGGATAGGTGACCTGGTCCTCGACGATCTGCGGCGCCTGCCCGGGATACTCCGTGCGGATGACGACCTGTACGTCCGAGAGATCCGGGATCGCGTCCACGTTGATGCTGCTGGCGGACCACACGCCCGCCGCGACGAGCACGCCCGTCAGCAGCATCACCATCATGCGGTTGTCGATGCACCAGTCGATGAGGCGACCGATCATGGTGAACCTCCGGGTGACGAAACAGCCTTGAATTCCTGCTGGATCGAGCCGCACGTGGGCATGTTCGGCATGTAGGGGTTGGAGACTGTCTCGCCACGTTGCAGCCAGTTGGCTTTCACCATCGGGCAGTAGGCCTGGTAGATCATGTCGCCGACAGCCTCGCTGGGTGGAGCGATCCGCACGAGCTCAATGACCGCGTCCGACAGATCCTGAAAACTCGTTCGGAACGACTCGATGCTCTCCGTATCAAGCACCGAGGCGTCGTGAAGTCGGCCCAGCGAGACATCGAGCCCGTCCGGCGAGCGCTCGTCGAGCGCGTCGAGTGATGCGCGGATCGTGCGGATCGGCTCGTCCATGCCGGCGATTTCGTTCCTTGTCAGGTTGCCATGGATTTCGAGGTACGCCCCGATCAGCGCATCGATCGTCGCCTGGGTTGGGGCGTCGAACGCCACCGGGCTGAGCGCACCTTCGCGCTCCGGGCCCGCGCCCGATCCATCGGACTCATCCTCGGGCTCGGTGTTCTGGGCGCTCCCGGTGACCGGCAGCGTCATTCGGTCGTCGAAACACTCGAGCATGGAGGCGCCCATGAACGGGTTGCGCACGTCGCCGGCCGGTTGGAGCCAGATGCTCCCGCCCTGCTCCTCAAGGAACATCGGGCAG
>JADFGU010000160.1 GCA_022567535.1 Planctomycetota bacterium
TCCCGGTCGCGGCTCGGTATGAGCGATCCTTGGCCCCTGATGTGGTGCTCGCCTCCGAAATCCGCCCGGGGCCGCCACCACGCGGGCTCACCCTCAACCGCGTGGCGACAAAGAACCGATACCTGTCGCATGCCGCTGGCCCCGACGGATCTGCCGATCGTTCAGTCCTACCGCAAGTGGCAGGAGCAGTCGCGGCTGCTCGAGCAGATCCAGGTCGTCTTCATCATCGGGCCGCCCAAGTGCGGCACCACATGGGTGCAACGAACGATCGACTCGCACCCCGAAGCGGTCGCCAAAGGTGAGAGCAATTTCGCGACGCAATTCGTGCCCCAGTTTGACACGGTCGTACGCCAGTTTCTGAAAGATCCCGACGGCGGGTCTGATCGCAAGTTCCTTGACGATACAGATCGATTCTTCTTCATTCGCCAGTGCATGGACCGGATCCTGATTCAGTACGCTGCAGGCGATGGTGGTACAAAGAAACACCTCATGGTTGTGGCTGACAAAAGCCCGGGCCACACGCGCCATGTCGCATTGCTCACCAGGCTGTATCCCTGGGCGAAGTTCGTCTGCTGCACGCGCGATGTACGCGATGCCGCGGTGAGCGCATGGCAATTCTTTCACGGTTATTTGAACAACAATTTTTTTCGAGGCGCTCAGACCATCGAGCACGCAGCCGAGCTGTACGCACGCAACCACTGGGCGGAGATGCTGCGCTTTGCGCGGGCGGCTGGCGAACGCATCGGGCCGAGCCGATACCGTGAGTTGTCGTATGAAGATCACAAAGCGGACCCGCACGGCGAAGTCAGGAAGCTCTTCGAATACCTCGGCCTCGGTGCGGACGATCAGACGGTCGAGCAGGTGGTCGAGAGAAACAGCTTCCAAGCCCAGTCGGGCGGACGGGCCGAAGGTAAAGAGGTAAAGGGATTGATCAGAAAGGGCATTGTCGGCGATTGGCGGAACCATTTTTCGCCCGAGTTCGGCCAGTTCCTGATCAGAGTCGCCGACGAACGCTTGTCGCTGGGCGAGCAGATCGTGACCAACACCACCGCGTCCACGTGGGCGGGCGAGACGACTGCGAGCGCCGCTCACGCTTCCTGACGATCGCTCGCAATCAGCAGGACGAGCGAGATCGCATGAGCGAGGTCGATTACCGGCACACGTCGGTGCGGAAGCTCGTTTCGGTCGATGGTCATTCACTCAGGCTGTCGTCGCTGCTCGGCGTCGGATCCAAGAACTCATCCGTCAACACCAGACCGCACTCAGGGCAACGGGGTATAGTCAATCGCTCCAGTCGATAAGAACATGCGGGGCACTCGAGCGGACGCGGCCGAATCAACCAGGCCGCGAGCGGCCGCCGCAAAAACGTAAAGATCGCCGCATTGATCAAGAACACAAACGCGAACAATATCTGCTCGAGGTAATAGGAGAGATCGAAGAGATCGGCGTCACGCAATCCCTCACCGAGCCAGAGTACAAGCGGAATGAGCCCGATGAGGTAGCAAACGATGCCGAAGATTGCGAGTATGAACGCCGCGGACTCCCGTTTTCGAATAATCTCTGCGGCACTGGGGATCATGGCAATTCTTCCGGAGGGGCCGGACTCGTTGGCTACTGCTCGAACAGGCTCCCCTGCCCGACCATGCCCTTGCGCTCGAAGTACGCCATCGCCTCGTCCACCGTGGGGAAGACCTGCGTGGCGGTCTCGGTGATAAACGGGCTCGGTGTGCGCTCCGGTTTCCAGACGATGTAGACCTCCTTGGTGTGCTCGAAGGCGTGGTGCAGCTCGCGTTCGACGCCGCTGGACAGGCCCGGCAGCCCGCCCGGCAACTCGGGTATGAAGCTGACGATCATGTCCGACTGATCGATCAGCCGAAAGTCGCGCATGTAGATCTGCCCGTCGATGTCCCCGGCGATGTCGAGCACCTCGCGGACGGAGACCTTGAACGGGCGCACGAAGGCGCCCGCGTCCGGCTCTTCATCTTCCGCCCCGTCGAGCTCTGCGCCCGCCTCGATGAACTCGTCCCCGACACGCGCCGCCTCGATCGCCCGCTCCAGGAGCAGCTTCTCGTCCACCTCGCCGGGGTCGAAGGTGATGAAGCGCTCGGCCAGCCTGTCGCGGAAGGCGTCGATCTCCGCCAGCACGCCGGGCATGTCTACGACGTGGCTCATCGGGAAGCTCGGGTACACCTTCCGCGCGCCCGGGTCGCAGACCAGCCGGTGCAGCGTGCGGGTCGTGGGGATGTGCCGCCCGCGGCTGAGGATGTAGAACCGCGATCCCTTGACAGCCTTGCTCAGAAGTTCCGTCGCCAGGATCTCCTCCTCGCGCCAGACCATGCAGTCCTTGAGCGTGGCGTCGATCTCGTAGTCGCGGTGCAACCGATGGTGCACCACCTCGATGTTGTCCACCAGGCAGACGAACAGGTCCGGCTTGAAGGCCTCGACCTGGTCGAAATCGAAGGCCGAGAACAACCCGTGCCGCCACCGGAACGTCGCGTGCGTGTTGACGATGACGTTCTCGTGTCCGGCCGAGTCGTTGATGATGTCGCGAAAGACCGCACGCCGCAGCGACGTCAGCCGTGACAACGCCAGGTCGAGGATCCGCCCCGCGCTCAGATCCGGCGCTTCGGCGTACATCTGATCGCCCACGTGGTAGACATCGATCGCATCGCCGATTCGGTCGGCCTGTGCGGCCACACCGGCCAGGTACGCCTTCTTGTCCATCCCGACCTGCCCGGTGACGATCACACGCATCCGCAGCCCTCCCGCCGCGAGTATACGAACCCGGACCACGCGCTGAGTCGCGACCAAGCCTTGAAGGCCACAATCCCTTTCCCTACCGTGCTCTCCCACACACGGAGATCGATATGTCCATCCTCATCCACGCCGACACCAGGGTCATCTGCCAGGGCATCACCGGCTCGTTCGGGGCGGTCCACACGCGCGGGTGCTGCGAGTACGGCACCAAGATGGTGGGCGGGGTGACGCCGGGCAAGGGCGGGACCACGGACGCCAACGGGCTGCCGATCTTCGATACCGTCGAGCAGGCCGTGCGCGAGACCCGGGCCGACGCGACCATGATCTTCGTGCCGCCGGCCTTCGCGGGCGACGCGATTCTGGAAGCCGCCGAGGCCGGTGTCCGTGTCATCTGCTGCATTACCGAGGGTGTGCCGGTGCAGGACATGATCCAAGTGCGCGCGTCGCTGGATGAGATGAACCTGGCGGCCCGCGCGGCCGACGAGAATCCGGCCCGGAATCTCATCACACTCATCGGCCCCAACTGTCCGGGTGTCATCACGCCGGGCCCCAGGACCGGCTCGGGATCCGCCGCCAGCGACCCCTACACCGACGCCGGGTGCAAGATCGGCATCATGCCCGGCTACATCCACACGCACAAGAGCGAGTCCAGACTCGGCAAGAACATCGGCATCGTCAGCCGCTCCGGCACGCTGACCTATGAAGCGGTCTGGCAGACCTCCAACGCCGGGTTCGGGCAATCCACGTGCGTGGGGATCGGCGGCGATCCCGTGCGCGGCATGGGCTTCATCGACTGCATCACGCTCTTCGAAGCCGACCCGGACACGCACGGCATCCTCATGATCGGCGAGATCGGAGGCACGGACGAAGAGGAGGCAGCCTCGTACATCAAGGCGAATGTCACAACGCCTGTGGCCGGGTTCATCGCCGGCCGCACCGCGCCCCCCGGCAAGCGCATGGGCCACGCGGGCGCGATCATCTCCGGCGGCGAGGGGACAGCGGACTCGAAGATCGCCGCCCTCAAGGCCGCCGGCGTCACCGTCGCCGACAGCCCCGCCGACATGGGCAAGGCCATGGCCGCCGCGATGGGCGCAGGCTGAGCGCTCCGATCAGAGTTCCCCGCGCGCAGGCGGGGCGGTCCACTCCCTCCCGCCCAACAACCGAGCCCCCCCTCGGGTTACGGTTGTGGCCCCGCCACGTCCGGTGAAAGATCGACCAGGAACAAATGTACGGTGATCAGCCGGGCATCGTCGCCGTTGGCTTTGAACACGGCCCGCCACTCGCCGGCCTGCACAGCATCGGCGTGTCTCAAGAAACGCGGGTGTGCCTCGATGAGCCCCGGCATCGCTTCCTGCAGTGCCTTGAACCCCTTGACCGTCTTGTTGAAGAGGACGAGGGACGTGTGGCAGTCCCGCCATGTCAGATACCCCAACAACTGGGTGAGGGCATCCTTGGCGACCTTCTGGCCGCCCCAGACCTTGCACTCGCCCACAAACGCGGCTCGATTGGCGAACTCGACGCAGATGTCGGTCTTCCCCTTCCGGCGAAACCGCTCCCCGCCAGCATCCCCTTCGAAGTGTGTGTTCAGACTCGACAGGAGGACATCGCGTAGTTCCTCCTCGTCGAGCTTTCGATAGGCCGATGGGGTCTGTTCGAACGAGCGCGACTGGTGCCGGATGACATTGAGAATGTGCTCGTAGTCTTCCCTGCTGATCGTGTACTCTTGCTCCACGCTGCGAGGCGAAGGCAACGGCTTGAGCACGCGCTTGGGCATCGGAAGCGGAGTCGCGTCCTTCGACGAGCGGCGCAGCGGGATCGCTAGGGTCGCGAGCAACTGCCCCTGCTTCTGGAGTTGGGTGCGGCGAGCGGAAACGAAGCCGCGAACGCGCTGAACCAGGTCGGCATTGAATTGTTCGATGTCGCCGCGACTGGTCGCGGCGTAGCCCTCGATGGACTTCACCTCGCTTTTCATCCAGCGATTGAACTCTTCGACATCCTCGTCGATCGGCCGCGTCATGGAGATGAGGACAACGCCGCCCAGATCACCGCTCTTCTCCACGCGCCCGCGAGGTGGATTCAACGTGAATGACGTGGGCTGAACCCTGAACAGGTCGGGCTCTCCGGTGAATGGGATGCGCACCGTGATCTGGTTGGCTTTCACCATGCACGGTTGGCCGCGATCAAGCACGGCCCGATCGAAGTGACTGGAGACATCTGTCTGGGATTCCCGGTGTTCGGTCTCGGCTTGATCAGAGTGGACGAGCAACGGCTCGATCCGGAACCTGCAGACGACGTTTGCAACGAGTTCTTCGTCGGTTGCGGCGTTCATCTGCGCGGGAGTCATCTGTTCGACAGCAGCGCGTGCCCGCTGGCGCTGGCTTTCGGTGACCGAGTGCATGTCGCCGCCATGAAACAGCAGATCATCCATAATCGCCTCCCTGCCGAGATGCTTCTTCGTACGCGGCAAATCCTATGCGCCCCGCGTCACCATCCACACTGCCGCCAACCGAGCCCCCCGCGCAAGCGGGTGGACGCCCACGCGCATTGACGATCGCGAAGAAGACCCCCGGCTGCCGCCGGGGACTCAGTTTGTGATCGTCGCGCAGGCGACCAACAATCCGACCATGCCCAACCGCATCATCGCCGTGATCGGCCCGGGCGAGTGCGACGCCGCGACCGCCGACCTCGCCCGCGACATGGGCGCCCTTATCGCCCGCGCCGGGCACGCGCTCATCACCGGCGGGCTCGGGGGAGTGATGCTCGCCGCCTCGGATGGCGCATCGGCTGCCGGCGGGCTCGTCGTCGGGCTGCTGCCCGGCGAAGACACCGCCGACGCCAACGAGCATGTGGCCGTCCCCATCGCCACCGGCGTCGGGCAGGGACGCAACGTCATGCTCGTCAACAGTGCCGACGCAATCATCGCGATCGGCAAGAGCTATGGCACGCCCAAGGCGCAGATCCGGGCGGAGTTGAAAGCCGGCCACGACGTGCTGTTCGACATCGACTGGCAGGGCACGCAGCAGCTTTACCAAAAGGCCCAGGCCGACGTGGTGCGCGTGTTCATCCTGCCGCCGAGCCTTGAGGAACTGAGCCGCCGCCTGATCGGGCGCGGTACCGACAGCGCCGAAGTGATCGC
>JADFGU010000161.1 GCA_022567535.1 Planctomycetota bacterium
GGCGTCATGGAAGGGCGTGGGCATTGGCGATGGTAGGTCGGCACTCTGAACTGACGCACTGTCACGCCCCGGAAAGAGGCCCAAGCGCCAGCGCGGGCTCTCCGCCGTTCGTTTTCGGACTTCAACGCGAAGATCTCGAAGAGCGCTAAGCGGTAGGTCGGATCTCCGAGCCGACCGTTGGGCGCAATGAAAGCGAACAGCGCCAAGTGACGAAGTGACTGAGTGACGAAGTGACTCAGTGGGGAAATGGGGTGGTACGACACCGATTCTCTCGCCGCCCATGCTCCCGTTCCAACGCCTCATACAACGCCTTACAATTGCCTTCGCCGAAACTCTGGCCGCTGCGCTCGGCTCGAGGCCCGTCACCCATTCACAGCCCGCTGAGGTCGTAGCCACACCGCGCACACCAGCCACGCGCCACCCGCTTCGCCGTACGCCGCCGCACCCTCCAGCCGATGAGCCACACGGCCAGCCCGGCTGCCCACCACGCGGCGAAGAGACCGAGCAGCAGCCTTGCCACGTTGTATGTCAAGAATCCATAGTCGTCTACGCGCACTGGTGGATCGCCCCTACGAACGAGGATGTCTATCTCGGCGAGGCCTCGACTCAGCGTGACTCGTGCGCGGTGGTATTGTCGGTAGTCTGGTTCCTGTAATGTCCATCGAGTCTGGTACCAAGTGTAATCGGGCCACCCGCCGCGGCGTTCAACGATGGTCATGGCCACTTCGACGGACCCGCCGATGACGAGCGCGTCATCCGGGTCCGCAGCCGTCCCGCCCGCTGCGTCCAGAATCGCCCGTGCGATTTCGGCCTCGCCGGTTGGCGATGATTTGAGCCGCACAATGTCAGTATTCGTCAGCCCTGTCTTCGTGGGCGTGACGGTCGAGGTCGCGAGATAGATCTGGTCGGGATAGCGCGATGGCTGCACAGAAGCGATGGATACACCGATCGTACAGGCGATGGCACAGATGATGGACATGCGGTGCGTGAATCGGTCGCGCAGGCGTCTGCCGCTCTTCTGGGCAAAGCGCGACACGATCAGCACGCTGCGCACAGCACAACCAAAGCTGAACGCGACCACAACGACCACCAGCGGGACGATGAGTTGCCTGCCGAGGAATCCAAAGTTCTGAAATCGATTTCCGGCGTCGATATGTCGGCGGAAATACGACAGCCCTCGCCATCCGGAGTTCGAGATCCTGTCCCCCGGGCTCGGGTTCGTCTTTGCGTACACATCGTCGTAGTCGGTGAGTGACTGATACTGAACGACGACCGTCGGCCACCCGTACCACAACATTGTGACCACCGTACCGTTCGGCGAAACAAACGCCGCCTCAAGCTCGTATGAACCGATAATGTGCGCGAAGGTCACGTCGCTGGTAAGTCGCCCATCTGCGATCTTGCCCGACGCGTACTTCTCAAGATCGTCCTGCGTATACTTGTGGGCAAGAGTGCGAGCGGGATAGCTCGAATATGTCCGTGGCGTGCCCATCACCGGCCACGCCAGCACGTTTTGCCACACGATGTAGCCGAGCACCAGAACGAGAGCGATGAACTTGACCCGCATCCGATGCCTCACCGCCCACGGCGTCGGCGCCGTGCGCGCAGACCGAGGGGCCGCGCACTCCGGGCAAACCTGCCCGGGGGCTTCCTGGTCGCGTCTCGCTGCACTGTCGCCCACTGCGCAATCTCCGTGATCCACGAGATACTACCCCTTCGCCGCGAAGGCGTTGCACGGTGGCGCCCATGCCGCGGCCTGCGTCAAGGGGCTTGGCGCGGATGACCGTGGATTTGCGCACAGATGTGGTCATGCGCGCGGAATTGTCTGGCTTTGGCTTGCGCGGGAGATCTGACGCGGGGGAAGTATCCCCCGCACCCCCTCTTTCGGAGGTGGGTGTTTGTGATTCGGCGCACACCCATCGGTGAACGAAGACACTGGCGGACGAGCCGCCAGTGGCACCCGGCGATTCTGTGACTTGCCTAACAACACTTGGGTCTTCCGGTACACTCATAGGAGCGCGGTGGGAGTTCGCGAGCCGATCACGACTCCACCAATGGGCACGCAGAGTTCATTCCTGATGCGTTCCGCAAGCAACGCTTTCCATTGTGGTTCGCTCACCCAAGGCCGTAGCTTGAAATTAGCGTCAAGATGATCGCCGCCGCTGAGTTCATATCTTCTTAGAAACCCCTGGGCGTCGAGCTTTTGGATTCTCGGATCGTGTTTGTCACATTGCATGTATCCGTCCATGGAGAAGAACCTATTGACAAGTTCCAGCTCATCTCTGTTTAGTTTTGCGATCAATTCTCCCCTGGGTTGAGACGCCGCTTCGACTTGGCGGCGTCGCTTCTTGGTCATTGCGTGCCTCCGAATCGTGCGATTCAGCCACACGCCACTGTGAACCAGAGAGCCTGCCGCTCCGAGGGATAGCCAAGCAGAAGCAGTGAATCTGAATGCCGCTTCTTCCATGGAACCCAGGAAATACACCCCAGCACCGGAGAGCGTTACGATCACGCTCGCCACCGGGTGAAGTACAACAGTACGGACAAGTTCGCTGCTAACCGCTGACAGATCGGTTCTCCTACAGATTCCCCCGCCGCTCCTGCTCCAGTTCCAGCGCCTCGAACAGGGCCTTGAAATTGCCCTTGCCGAAACTCTGGCTGCCGCGTCTGCAGATGATCTCGAAGAACAGCGTCGGCCGATCCTGCAGGGGCTTGGTGAACAGTTGGAGCAGGTAGCCCTCGTGGTCGGCGTCGATGAGAATGCCGAGATCCTTTATTTTCTCGTGGTCTTCCTTGATCTCCCACCCCATCTTCGAGACGCGGTCCCATACCTCGTCGTAGTAGTCGTCGGGGATATAGAGGAAATCGACGCCGCGCCGGCGAAGCTCCGCGACCGATTCGAGCTGGTCGTCGTTGCGAAAAGCGAGGTGCTGGATGCCCGGCGAGCCGTTGTGCCAGTCGATATACTCTTGTATCTGACTCTTGCGCTTGCCGTCGGCGGGCTCGTTGATGGGCATCTTGATGAGGTTGTTACCCGAGGCCATGACCTTGGACATGAGCGCCGAGTACTCCGTCGAGATGTCCTCGTCGTCAAAGTGCATGAACATCTTGAATTCGAGCACGTCCTCGTACCACTTGACCCAGTGGTTCATCTTGCCCTTTTCGACGTTGCCCACGAGGTGGTCGGTGAACATGAGGCCGCACGGATGAGCCTTGTTGTACTCGTTGAGCGCGTAGTTCTCGACCTTGCGGAAGTTGGACGCGATGAGCCCGCCCTTCTTCACGCTGGGCAGGTCGTACGCACCGGTGCGGCTGACGAACGAGTGGATGACCCGGCCATAGGTCTTGATCCCCGAGCGCGTGACGCTCCCCGTCTCATCCGATTCGGTCGTTGGCTCGTACGCAACTTCGCCGCCGTTCTTGACGGCTGCCTCGAATGCCTTCTCGGCATCAAAGACGGTGAACGCGAGGTCCTTGATCCCGTCGCCGTAGAGCTTGATTTCTTCGGCGGCGGGATGACTCTTGTTCAATGGCGAGGTGAGGATGAGCCGGATGTTGCCCTGGGTGAGCAGGTAGCTCGCCTCGTCACGGCTGCCGGTGGTGAGGTCGGAGACCTGCGCGACCTGGAAGCCGAAGGTGTGCGCGTAAAAGTGTGCGGCCTGCTTGGCGTTGGCGACGTAGAAGCGAACGTGGTCGACGTCGATGAGCGAGAGCGGGTCGGTGGTGGTGGTGGCGGGATCGATGGCCGGGTTGCGGGCGGTGGTGGACATGAAACGCTCCTTGGCCGGCAATCCGTGGCCGGCTGCGGATAACTATAGCTGGACCCCCGGGCAATGCTCGGCCGCGAGAGCGTGGCCTGGGGGAGAAAGTGGACGAGCGACTGGGGAGCGACCCGATGACAGCGATCGCCTACGATGCGGGCCAGTCGTGATGGTCGCCGCGATCGTGTCCGGGGAGTGGCCCGGACGATTGCGAGCAGAGGGTCTGGTTGATGGACGAAGTTGTGGGGCGCCGGGCGCTGGGTTCCTACGAGATCGTACGAGAGCTCGAACCGTGCTCGCTCAGCCGGCGCTGGCTCGCCACGCTCGCGGACGACCAGAGCACGCACGTGCTGTACGAGTTCTCGCATTGTCGCGACCGTTTCGAACGGCGTCGATTCGTGGAGGCGGTGCAGGCGCTGGCGGAGCTGGACCATGCGCACATCCTCGCGGTGGAGCGGCTGACACTGGTCGAGAGCGAGCCCTGGCTCGTCACGCCATACACGGGAAACCAGGATGGGCTGGTGACGCTGGAGGCGCTGCTGGAGGCGAAGGGCGGCGCCATGCCGGCGTCGGAGGCGGCGCGTGCGCTCGTGCAGTTGCTCGAAGCTCTCGAGTACGCGCACGAGCACGAGCAGCATCACGGCCCGGTGTCCATCGAACAGGTGCTCGTGGATCGGCACGGGAGCGTGGCGATCGAGCTGTTCGGGATGAGTCGCCGGCTGCACGGCCTGGTGCGCGGCAACGAAGTACTCAGGTCGGACGAGGTTCGTTCGCTGGTTGAGATGGGGTATCGTTTGATCACGGGTCGCGAGGCGTCAGAGCCGCGGATCGACGCCTGCAAGCTGACGCGCGGGCTGGATCGCCGGTGGGACGAGTGGTTTGATCGCGGGCTGGATCCGCTCGGCGGATTTCGGAGCGCGGGCGAGGCGCTGCGGGCGTTCCCGACCCGAAGTCGATCACAGGACACCGGTGCGGGCGTGGGCGCGGTGCGGGTGGTCATCGGCCGCGTGCGTTCGGCGCTGCGGCAGGAGTAGATGCCGTCAGCCGGGCGGCCGCGGCGCGGGGGGCTTATCTCCCCGGAGGGTCGTTTGAGGTCGTGTCGTCTGACGGCGGATCCTGCTCTTCGGGCGGATCGGCTTGGACCTCGGCGAGCTTGTCCACCTCCGCGGTGAGGGCCTCGAGCCGCTGGCGCTGAGCCTCGCCCAGCGAGTCCAGATACGTGGTGTTCAACTCCCGGAGGATCGCCGCGGCGTGGTTCGGATCAGGGGCGTTGCGCAGGACATTCACCAGGGCATCCAGCCAGGCGTCGGCGGGGGCGTTCAGTTGTCGAGCAGCGTCGAGTTGCAGCGCCGCGATGAGCGCTGTGGCGCGGAGCCCCAGCAGCCGACCCTCGGCGAGCAGCTCGGGATCCGGAATCCGCTCGAGGGTGAGAAGCGCGGCGTCTGGGCGGCCGTGGCGGGCTTGCAGATCGGCGAGTGTGGCCAAGGCATTGGCGAACGGCTGGCGTTCGTCGCCGGTGGGCACGAATGCGGGTTTCGCCAGGCGCACGAGAAGTCGCTCCTGGAACAACAGATCGGGCTCTTTGAGCGCCACTTCGAGCAGATCCCCCACGGACAGTGCGCGGGAGACCCGCAGCAGCAGGGCGTCGGCATCAGGGACCGCGTCGGAATCGCGGACCAGCCGGAAAATCGACGTGTACCCCGACGCGGTCGGTCGCAGCTGCACGACGGCGTCGGCGGCGACGGCGATGAGGAACGGACGGACGCGTGCGGCGTGGAGTATCCGGTCGAGGTAGTCGGGGCGGTGTGCCAGGGCCACGGCTGCGGCGCGTGAAGCCTGTTCCAACTCCGACTCGAGCAGGCCGGCGATCTTGGCGCGGTCGGCGTCCTCGCCCAGTGCGGCGAGCAGAACCAGCGCGGACTCCGACAGCGACTCGATCGGCCTCGCTCGCAGCACGTCAACGACCTTGGCAATGGTCTCGGCGTCGATCAGGAACCCGGTCTGGTAGAGCTCCAGCGCGGCACGGGCGGCGGGATTGAAGGTCGGCCCATCCACCGAGAGCCAGCGTATCACGGGCTCGCGCAGGGCGTCGGAAGACCAGCGGGTGCACGCGAGCAG
>JADFGU010000162.1 GCA_022567535.1 Planctomycetota bacterium
GACCCCGGCCAGATTGGTCCACTCCCAGGTGGCCAGCAGCACGACGCCCCCGGTGAAGGCGGAGAAGGCGCCGCCGGAAAGGCCGAACAGTCCGGCCATCATCAGCCGCGCCAGCCACGCCGCCGCATACCCCGTCCCCGCACGCAGCGCCAGCACACGCGATCCCGGCCGGACCATCGTCCCCACGCGCTCGTACAGCGGGAGCAGCACCGGGCCCGTGAGATCCTCATAGCTCCGCCACGATGTGACGCGGATCCGCATTCGCCGCCCGGCCGGGAACCGCACCGCGTAGTCCTTGTGCCCCGGTCCACGTCTCGACAGGGCACGGCGGAGCGACTCGGGCGACAACTCCCGATACCGCACGCCGTCGATCACCAGCCGCTCGCGCAGCCCCAGTAGAATCCGGATGGGTTTGGGCGGGCGCACGGGGCTGAGGCGCGGTGTGTCGTCGCGCTGGTGCGGAGGCTCGTTCACCGCTGAACCACTCGCGGCGAGACGGCTCCGAGCCCGTCGGTGCACACGCCCGACGCCGACAGCGACGCCTCATGCACCGATCCACCGTTGTCGTCCGCACGTGTCACGCCGATCGACACCCATCGCGTCGGCTCGAACTGGCTCGCGATCGTGACCTGGCAAGGCCCGCCGGAGTGCTCACGGGCGGCAAGCTCCGGGCTATTGCACTGACGCGACAGGTGAAGCAGCACGACGTGCTCGCGCGGTGCAATGGCGGCGACAGCCCTAGCCGATTCCCGGTTGGAAAGGTGCCCCGACCCGCCCATGATCCGTCGCTTGAGAAACTCCGGCCGATCCGACGCGCGCTGCAGCCGCGGGCAGTAGTTCGACTCGATCGCCAGCACGTCCACCCCCCGGAACCGTCTGATGAACCCGCGCGAGACGCGACCGACGTCCGTCGCGAACCCGAGATCGGCCGGCGGCAATCCGTCCCGATCGAAAGAGAACCGGTACGCCGCGACGCCCAACTCGTCGTGCGGCACCAGCAGCGGTTCAACCCGCACGCCCGGGAACAGCTCGAACGCGTCGGTGATCTCGACCATCGCCTCGTGCTCGAAACCCAGGTTTCTGGCGTGCGCCGCGTGCCGACGGTGCACGTACAGCGGGATCGACGCGGGCAGCGCATTCCTCCACCCCGCATTCAGGTGGTCTGAGTCCAGGTGCGTGAGCACAATCGCGTCGATGTCGGCCAGCTCGACGCCGCTCTCGGCCAGCAGCCGACGGGTCCGCCTCGGCGAGAGTCCTGCGTCGATCAGCACCCGACACGGTTGGCCGCGCGACGCAACGTGCACCAGCGTGCAGTTCCCGCCCGAACCGCTGGCCAGCACACGCAGCCGCGCGGGAGGCTCGGGCGTGCGTGGTGCGGCAGTGGGGCGATCCATCCGGCGTCGGCTCCGCGGTGGGGTGGTTCAATCCTGCTCATTCGTTGTGTCCAACCGGCCCATGGACACCTTCCCGCGCCGACGGTACTGAAGCCACGTTATCAGGTCGCGCGGCGGCTTGCCCATCCCCGGGCAGATCCCACGCGCGTCGCTGCCGTCCCTTACGAACTGCGCCATCTCCGCGACCAGCGGGCACTCGCGACCCCTTTCGGTCAGGGCTTCGATCATCTGCGGGCGCGGCAGGCAGGGCCGGAACACCTCGCTGAACGCACGCCGCACCGCCGTGATCTGCTCACGCGGGATCCCCGCCCGGCGCATCCCCACCAGGTTGACCCCGCCCATTCGGTTTCGATCGCTGACGAGGCAGAACGGCGGGACGTCCATCGATGTGCCGGCGAGCCCCGAGATCATCACCAGCCGACAGATCCGCGTGGACTGGTGCACGGTCGAACCCCCGCCGAAAACCGCACCCTCGCCAACCTCGCCGTGCCCACCGATCGCCACGTTGTTCATCATGGTCACGTGCGCCCCGATCTGCGCGTCGTGCCCGGCGTGCGAGCCGCTCATCATGAACACGTGGGGTCCGATCCGCGTGGGTGTATCCGGCTTCGTTGCCGCGTGGACCGTCACGTGCTCACGGATGATCGATTCATGCCCGATCTCCACGCCGGCTGTCACGTCGCCCTCCACGAACTTGGTGTCCTGAGCCGCAAACCCGATGCAGGCGAACGGGTACAGCCGCACGCCCGCACCGATTCGCACCGGGCCCTGGATCACCACGTGCGAGACCAGCCGGCAGCCGGGTCCGAGAACAACCGGCCCCTCGATGACGCAGTACGGCCCAATCCGCACGTGCTCGCCCAGCACGCACTCGTCCGACACGATTGCGGTGGGGTGGATGGTCATTTCGGCTGCCATCGACATCGCCGGATCGTAGCCAACGCCCCGGGTGCGCGAGAACACGCGTACCTCACTCTCGCGCGGCGCGGTTTGCAAGTGACGGGGATTGTCATCGGAATCCGAGCCTTCACCCGCGGCGGGTTCAGACTCGGCGTCCCTCTCCATGACGCCGAGGGTGAGTCCGCGAACCCTCGGATTCCGCACGTCGAACGCACCCGCCAGCCCCGCCTCCTGACAGTCGCAACTCCGATCGACGGCTGGTATCATCCCGCGTGCCCGAACTGCGGATCATCGATCTCGGACGGATGCCGTATGCCGAAGCGCTGGACGTGCAGCGGGCTCACCTTGAAGAAGTCCTCGCCGCGCGTCAGGCGGGCGCGCCCCAGGTCGGCCGACTCCTGCTCGTCGAGCACGAGCCCGTCATCACGCTCACCCGCCGGGCCGAAACCGGCGGGCACCTGCTCGCCGACGCAGACACGCTCGATCGGGCGGGCGTCGCGGTGGCGCGGACCGATCGCGGCGGCGACATCACGTACCACGGCCCGGGGCAACTGGTCGCCTATCCCATCCTCGATCTGAACGTCCTTCGGCTTCGGCTCGTCGAATACATGCGCCTGCTCGAATCCGTCGTCATTGAGACGGTCGACCAATTCGGTATCGCCGCGCACGCGGAAAAGGGCGCGACCGGCGTCTGGGTGGATCTCGCCGTGCGACCAGGCGCGGTTGACGAGCCGCGAGCCGCCAAAATCGCCGCCATGGGCGTGCGCGTGCGGCGCTGGGTGTCGATGCACGGCCTGGCGCTGAACGTCGAACCGGACCTGACGCACTTCGATCTCATCGTCCCCTGCGGCCTGCCCGGACGGGGCGTCACGAGCATGCGCCAGCTTCTCGGCCGGGGCTGCCCGTCGATGGACAGCGTCAAGGACGCGCTCGTCGCCTCAATGTCGCGGGCCGTCGCCAATAGAGTGCACGAATCGCTCTCGTGCAGGTGACCGCCCGTACTCTGCGTTCATCGGACGATGAACACGCCGCGCATGCTCATCGGATGAAAGCTGCACAGGTAGACGTAGGCGCCCGGCTCGCGAGGTGCGGTGAACGTCAACCGCGTCGTTTCGCCGAAGGAGGTCACTTCGACCTCAACCTCCAGCCCCTCGATGACCAGGTCATGCTGCATTCCCGGGTCGTCGTTTCGCAGGACGATGGTGATCTTCCGTCCGGCCTTGACCGTGATGGTCGGGTTCGCCCGCCCAAACGAATCGGGCGACTCGATGACGAAGGCCATGTTCCTCGCGATGATCGTGATCTCGCGACTCGCCTCGCCCGCCGCCATCGACGGGACGATCACGCCGGTCGCGCCGACCAGAGCGACCACTAAGGCACTGAGCAATGCAAAGCGTTTCATGGTGCAATTCACTCCAAAGTCAGGGCGTCTCATACCGCCACCAGCAGACCGGTTGTGTACATGATCAGGAAACCCGCCATGAGCCCACCGACGTTTGTGAAATCGAGCAGCGACGACTGCCCGGGGCGCTGTCGGGCCATCTGGGCGAGGATCTGCCACGCCACCTGAAAGATCGCCCCGGCCCCGACCGCCAGGAACACCAGCGCCCACACCGGCGAGTAAGTGAAGCCTCCGATCCACGCGCCGGCAATGGTTGGCAGCCCGGCAATCGCACCCAGCAACACCAATCGGCGCAGCGCCGCACCCGACTTGGCCAGCGGGGCCACGATCGCCAACCCCTCGGTGATGTTGTGCAGCATGAACCCCAGCACCAGCATCGAGCCCAGCGAGATCTCCCCGAGCGCATATGCAGCGCCAATGGCGAGACCCTCGGCCAGGTTGTGCAGACCGATGCCGCTGGCGATCATGCAGGACAACGTCATCGACCCGTGCGCCGCATCGGGTTTGCGTGCGGCCAGGGCGTTGTTCAGCGCACACAGCAGCGCAGCGCTCCCTATCCCGCCGATCACCACCAGCCCCATCCCCTGGTAGACGCCGGGAACACTCCCGGCGATCTCCAGCGCCTCCTCCAGCGCATCGAAGCCGAGGAACACCAGCAATCCGACGGTCAGGAAGAGAAAGAAGTCCACCCACCTCTTGGGTGTATGGCGCAGCGCGGGGAGCCACATCAATCCCAGCGCCACGGGGACAACCCCCACGAAGAGCCCCAGCAGCGCAAACATCCCGAACAGTTCAGCGGTCGGCTTGGGGGACTCGACCGCGACTTCGATCTCGTGCTCGAACGTCACCCCGGTGGAAGTGATGAGCTTCACCACATGCGCATCGTCTTGCACCCACGCATACGGGATCGTCACCGTGGCGTTGCCCAGGCGGTCGATCGTGGAGCCCGGCTCGATCGTGAAACTCCAGTACGCGTCGTCCACCATGACCTGGGCGATGGTCAGGGGGTCCGGCCCGTCGTTGGTCACTTTGAGCGTGATCAGGCCCGGCTCCAGCGTGACCCGCTGGAACGCCAGCTCCTCGATCGGCGGGAACGACGCCCTCAGGACCGACGTCGGATCAGTCTTGAGAAACACGACGACCAGCAACCCCAGCAGCACCAGAGGCAGCAGGGCAAGAACCAGCGTCGGCACACGCCGGGATGCTCGCGGTTGCTGGCCTGATCCGTTCATCGACGCGCTCCCAATCGATCCAGCCGTCTGGTCACCTTCACGCCCGCTCAAAACCGCACCGTCACACCCGCGAACACGTTCACGTCCTCGGCCGCGGTCGTCAGGCCGAAGTTCGCCCCGACGTCCAGCACAAGGTCGGCGCTCAGCCCGTAGGTCAGGCCGGTGCCGATCAGCGCCTGGTAGTCACTATCGCCGTCGCTGCTGACGATGCCGATGTACTCGAGGTATCCGTTCAGCGGGCCCACTATCTCGTGCCCGATCACTGCGGTGTGAACAAACTCCGTGTCGTAATCGTCATCACCTTCGTCAAACACCCAATCGATTTCTGCCATCAGCCCCAGGCCCCACCCATCGCCCAGCTCCGTCGCGAATGGAACGATCAGCCCGCCTTCAACATGATCGCTGCTCAGCTCATCCGACCCTGTTGGCAACTGGATGAACGGCATCAAGCCGAAGGCGGTTTCGCCGCCGTCGTTGCCCCACAGGTTGATTTTCAACCTGATCTGGGTGTCGTTGAACCCCTGAGCGCTGCTCGAGGTGCCGGCGGCTTCGTCGTCAGTCTCCTCATCCACGTAGGCATCGAACACGAATTGAATATCGACGTTGTTCAGCAGGCCAATCTTGATGTTCGTCGCCCCGAACGTCCACGCTTCAACTTTAGTCCTGTCGCTGTTGCGATCGTCGCGACGGTAATCGACAAAGCTCAACTCTATCTGCACGTGGCCGGCGTCGACGGTGATCGGGCTCTCCGTCACGTCGGGCCGATCGGCGCTGAGGTCTCGCATCAGATGCCGCGGGGTGGGGTTGAACAGGTGGTAGCCGCTCTTGTCCGCCGCACGCTGTTGCGCCACACCGTCA
>JADFGU010000163.1 GCA_022567535.1 Planctomycetota bacterium
GTCCATATCGCACCTCTGACTCTGCCCGTGATGGCCACCTTCGCCGTGCTCTCCCGCCTCGATCCACCCGATAAACAGGGGATGTCCCTGGAGCACAAGCTTCGCCTCTACGACGGACAGCACGTTGCCCCTTACTCGGACGAGGATGTCGAAGAGATCGAAGCGTTCGTCGAGGTTGAAATCGGCGCGCGGATCTCGGTGCACAAACAGCGCTTGCATCTGAAGGAAATCAAAGATGTCGAGGACGCCGTTCCGGTCGAGATCGGCGCGATGGCCGTAGAGCCAGAGGTCTTCGGGCTCGATAACGCCGTTGCCGTCGATGTCGAAGAGGCTGAAGTTGGTGCCGAAGTCGATGAGGACGACGCGGCCGTTCTTGATGCCGTCGGCATCGGTCGGTCCGCCGTCGCGTGCGTAGACCTCATCGCGTATCATGGCGATGTCCGCATCATCGGCGAGTGCGTCGGCGTTGACATCGCCGGGAGTCTCGTCGAAGCCGGTGTCCGTCCATGCGTAGAGCGAGGCGTTGATCGAGGTGTACGAGGTTCCGAACAACGCCGTGACCTGCCAGTTGTCGACGTCCATGTAGTCGGCCGCGTTTCGGCCTCGCCATAGGCGGGTCAGCTCGAACACGGGCCCTGAGAGTGGCCCGCCGGCGCCGAAGATGATGTCCGTGAGCGCTTCGAGGACGCTGGTGTGGTCGAAGAGGGAGAAGTTGGCGGGCTGAGCGGGCTGGCCTGCGAGGATTGCGGCGCCGATCATGTCCAGGGGCTCGACGAGGGTGATGATGGTGCTATCGGTGGCGAGTATGTGCTGGAAGCGGATGATGGTGACGGGATCGTAGTGGCCCGGGGCGCTGCCGCCGAAGGCGCCGCTGGCGCCGACGTATCCGCGAGCGCGTTCGAGGAAGCGTCCTGAGACGAGCCATGTCTCGCCGGGGTTGAAGATTCCGTCGCCGTTGCCTCCTTCGAAGACAATTTCTACCGCCCAGCAACCGCAGAGCGCGACAGCGAAATCGGCGCCGGTGCGCTCGTAGAAGGGGGCGGAAAAGAAATCCTGATCGATGTCCTGGGCAGAACGGGCAGCCCTTCCGCCGATCGAACCCTGGGGAACGCGGCCGAAGCGTGCGACGTTTGCAAGGTATCGGAGTTCGGCCGGGAGCGAGAGCTCGCCGCCGGAGTCTTTGTTATCGTCGATGTCCAGATCGAGAAAGCCGTAGACGGGGCTGACGCCGAAGCGGAAGGGGTCGAACTCCTGGGCGCCCAGGGCGATTGGGCCGGGCGGGTTCACCAGGCCGGAGAAGATGATGTCCAGGCGGAAGATGTGGGCGTCGCGCGTGTTGATGAACGAGCCAGTGAAGGGGTCCAGGAGTGGATTGTCAGGGAGCCAGCCGGATATGACAATGGTTGACACGTCGGGGAGTGTGGAGTTTGGATGGATGGTGCCGTTCGGGTTGGTGAGGCGGAGGACGGCGTCGGCGGGATCGTCGATCCAAACTTTGTGAGTTTGTGCGCCGGCTGAAGAGGCTCCGGTGAGGGCAATAAGCGTGATCACGAGTATGCAATGGAGTCGAGGAATCATCGGCTGGCGATCTCCTGGACGAATTGCTCGAGACCGAATCGCTCGATGCGGTATCGGAAGCTGCTGCGCTGCATTCCGATGAGGCGGGCGGCCTTTGAGACGTTGCCGCGCGCGTGCTCGATTGCCTGGATCATGAGTTCCTTTTCGACGTTTTCGGCTGTGTAGGAGCGATTCTGGAAGTCGAAGAGGAGCGGGGTAGCGCCGTTGGGGGTCGGTTGGGACGGGCGCTGGCCCGCGAGCGGTGCGGCGTTGGGTTGGTCGGCGTCGAGGCCGAGGTCGGCGGCGCTGATCTGCTGTGACTTGGAGAGCATGGCGGCGCGCTGGACGGCGTTGATAAGTTCGCGGACATTGCCGGGCCACGAGTGGCGTCTGATGGCGTCGCGGGCGTCCGAGGCGAACGAGAGGTCGTCACGGCGGAACTGCGCGGCGAATTGCTGCAGCATTTTCTCGGCGATGAGGATGGCGTCGTCGCCGCGCTCGCACAGCGGTGGGAGCTCGATGGTGAACGGGTTGAGCCGGTAGAACAGGTCCTGGCGGAAGTTTCCGGCCCTGACCTCTTGGGCGAGGTTCTGGTTTGTGGCGGCGATGAGGCGTGCGCGGACGAAACGGTCCTTGCCACCGCCGACGCGACGGAACGTTCCCTCCTCGACGACAGTGAGGATCTTGGCCTGCAGGGCGAGTGGCATGTCTCCTATTTCGTCGAGGAAGATGGTGCCGCCGTCGGCCATCTCGAAGAAGCCCTCGCGTGTGGTGTGTGCGTCTGTGAAGGCGCCTTTTTCGTGGCCGAACAGCTCGGACTCGACGAGGGTGGGTGGCAGCAGGGCACAGTTGACATGGACGAACGGGGAGGTGTCGGTTGTCTCGGGTGAGGCGTCGTGAATGCGTCTGGCGAGAAGTCCCTTTCCGCAGCCGGTGGGCCCGAGCAGGAGGACCGAGGGAATCGCGCTGGCGGTGGTGGAGTTGCTTGGGCGGATCTTCGCGGGCAGAGGGAGCTGTGCGAGGCGTTCGGCGAGGGAGATGGCTTCGAGCCATGCGGGGCTGGTGCCGATGAGGGCGTGGTCGGGCTGGGCCACGCCGGCGAGCCGGTCGTAGAGCTTGAGCCTGCGGAGCTGTGTGCGATTGCTCAGGAGGCGATCGACGGTGAGGACGAGTTCGTCGAGGCGGAGGGGCTTCTGGAGATACTCATCGGCGCCGAGCTTCATGGCCTCGACGGCGCTCTCGACGGTCCCGAACGCGGTGATGACGATGATGGCGCCGTCGAAGCCGTCGTCGTGGAGGCGGCGGATGAGGTCGATACCGGTCTCGCCGCCGAGGTTGATGTCGGTGATGAGGGCGTCGAAGGGGTAGCGCTGCATCAAAGCGGTTGCGTCGGGTATGGAATCGGCCTCGTGGGCGTCGTGCCCGGCCTTCTCCAGAGTCCGCTTGATCGAGAACCGGAGGTTCTCTTCATCCTCGATGATCAGAATCGTGGCCACCACGATCTCCATACTGGCCAGTGCTGGCCAGGGTTGCGTGCGAAACACGGGGCAATGTGAGAACAAATACCGATCCGGCGGGTGGAGGGGGGCTGTTCCCGTGTTCTGAGGGGGTGTGTACGGCGATCTGACCCCCGTGCTGGTCGACGACCTGACGAACCGTTGCAAGTCCGATGCCATTGCCCTTTGGCTTTGTGGTGAAATAGGGGCGAAAAATGTCTTGGTGCAGTTCTTTGGGGACGCCGGGGCCCTGGTCGCTGACGGAGACTTGCCAGGTCTGCCCATCGTGCCCGTTTTCACAGGCGAGTACGACCTCGCCGTGCGATGGTGAGGCCTCGATGGCGTTGACGATGAGTGCGGTGAGGGCCTGCTCGAGGTGGTCGGCGTCGATCTCGACGGTGTGCGGGGCGTGTGAGGTTTCGGCACGGAGTGTGACGCTCTGAGCCTGCGCGGCCGGGGCGAGCGCCTCGACAATGCCGTCGAGCCAGGGCTGCAACTCGACTGTGCGGGGAGCCAGTGCCAGCGGCTTGGTGACGTTGAGCAGCTGCTGGAGCCAGGACTCGAAGCGGTCAACGGTGACGAGGATCCTTTCCTGAAGCTCGCGCGTCTCGGAGTGCGGGGGCAGCTCGCTGCGGGAGAGCTCGGCCAGAGAGCGGATGCCGGCGAGCGGGTTTCGGAGGTTGTGCGAGATTCGACGGACCATCTGGCCGATGGCGGCGAGGCGCTCGCGTTCGAGGCGCTCGGCGTGGAGGGCCTTGACCATGGAGGCCATGTGGTTGACCTCGGCGCTGAGCATCGCGATCTCGTCGCTTCCGAGTACGGGGACCCGGTGCTCGAAGTCGCCGGCGCCGATGCGGGCTGCGGCGGTGCGCAGCTGGGCGACCGGCACGAGCACCCACCGTGTGATGAGACGAAAGGCGAGGAAACCGGATGTCGCGACGGCGAGCAGGGAGATCGAGATGATGAGCACGACGGAGCGCTTGACGAGCGCGCCGAAGTCCATGGTGACGCGCGCGCTTTCGAGGATCCGACCCTCGGTCAGTTCGATCAGCTCGTGCAGCAGGAAGAGGTCTGTCAGAGCGTCCTTGAGCTGGGGGCTGGGTTGATCGGGCTGGGCGGCGGGCGACTCGGGCGGCAACGAATCGAACCAGGCGTCGATGGTCGCGTGCGCGTGGTCCATGCGACTGCGGATGTTGGCGGTAGTGCCGATGCCCGCGAACAGCTTGTACGCCGGGACCTCGTGCTCAAGGAACGCGAGGCGTGTGTCGGCCTGCTGGTGGAGGCGGCGCTGGCGGGCTCGAATTGAGTCGAGGTCGGGCGGCCCCTCGTGGGCGGGAGGGGCGGCGTCGGGGCCGATGGCGGCGGTGGGGACGCCCGTGGCGAGGCGTGCGAGGATGTTGTGCTGTTCGCCGAGGGATCGCTTGACGATCTGGAAGTTTTCGAGGACGAGTTGGAGGCCGGAGAGCGGTTGTGCGATGGCCTGCTGGTAGTGGACGATGGCCCACACGGCCGCGGCCGCGTTCACGGAGACCGTCACCGCGAGCAGTGCGATGAGGACGAGAAATTTGCGCCGGAGCAACATTCCTGCAAGGATTCTAGCGCTGTGGCGTGAAGTCCCACCGCCACTGGCTTTGCTCGAGTGGACGCGACGTGGCGACGACGTGGCCGCCCATGAAGGCGATCTGCATCACCCCGCCGTGCCGCATCGAGGGATACCACATGCGGTCGTTGGCGAACACCTGTGTGCTGTCGAGTGTCGGGGCGGAGAAGATGGGCTCGGCGCCCCTGCGGCCGGCCTCTCGTCCATCGACATCCCAGGCCAGCGGGATCTGGGTGTGATCGAGGATGTCGGACCTGAGTGAAATGAGGGGCGCGAAGACCTGTCCGGCGGCGTTGGTGTATTCGGGTCGATGGAGGCGTGCGTTGAAGCCGTAGGAGACGGATGCGGGCGGGCCAACCGCTCCCTGGCTGCAGGGTGTGCTTCGGCGCAGGACGATATCGGAGCGGACCTCGGAGCAGCGGAGCGGGTCGTAGCCGCCAGCGTCCGGGAGTGTGTAGGAGTTGACGCCGGATCCCCAGGCCCAGAACTCGTCCACGCGGTACTGGCTTTCCAGGAAAGTTTCCAGGCGGAATCGTCGCGATGGGAGGTATCGTGTGTCGTCGCCGCGGTCGCCGTGCAGATCGTCATCGGCGAAGATCATGAAATCGAATGTGACGCTGCGGAGGGCCATCTGGCACTTGAAGGCCCGTGCGGCGGTGATGCTGCTCGAGAGTGCGGGGATCATGAGCCCGATGAGGAGGGCGATGATGGCGATGGTGGCGAGCAGTTCGATGAGCGTGTAGCCACCCGCTGTCGGGCGTTCGGAGCGGCATCGAGATGAGCGATTGAACGTCAAGAGTCTGTCTCTGGTATGTACGGGCGTTCTCTACGTCCAGCGCGCATCATCCCATAATTGTGCCCGGAAGTCAAGCGGAATAACAGCGGTTGGTGGTGACGGCTGTACTCGGATGGCGGCGGAGGATGGTGAGGGGTGGCGGGAAGCGGGCCTGGGGAAAACTAGCGCCGACGTTCAGATCCCCGGGGTCAGTTGATTGCCGGTCCCTCAGAGGCGTTGCGGGCTGCTGAGGTACGTTCGCTCACCATCGGCGTCACCACCAGCCGATCGAGAATATCGAACAGAGCCCGGCGGTGACCGCGGCGCGCGCCGCTGACGTCCGGCGACGAGGTGGCC
>JADFGU010000164.1 GCA_022567535.1 Planctomycetota bacterium
GCTGACCGTCGGCGAGGCGCGGGCGGAAGAGGACGACGTTGGCGAAGGTGTCGAGCAGATCGCCGACGAACGCGATGCCGGAGGCGATCCCCGGCTGGCGGGCGACGATGTCGGCGTGAGTCTTTGACTGGCCATCGACCATGGCGAGTGAGGTGGCGTCGCGGGCGGAGGGGCCGAGGTCTTCGAGGCGGGAGAGCTCGAATAAGCGG
Organism: Planctomycetota bacterium; assembly: GCA_022567535.1. GTDB lineage: Bacteria > Planctomycetota > Phycisphaerae > Phycisphaerales > UBA1924 > JADFGU01. The sequence continues at coordinate 210 of JADFGU010000164.1, forward strand.
TCGACCAGCCCTTCGCGGACGAGCTGGTCGTGGAGTTGGTCCAGGGTCATGGCGTTGAGATCGGGCACGGGGTCGATCATACCCATGGGTGTTTGAGGGCGTAGACTGTGTCCCGGTCGTCGCGCGTCGGCCGGGATCTTCTTTATCAGTCGAGGTTGCCCATGGACTTGCTGTCGGGAAAGAAGGGACTGGTTGTCGGCGTCGCGAACGAGCGGAGCTACGCGTGGCACATCGCCGGCGCGCTGCTGGAGCACGGTGCGACGTGCGCGTTCACGCACCTGCCCGGGGAGAAGCACGAGCGCCGGGCGCGTCGGGCCATTACGCAGCTTGGGGTGAGCGACCCGTGGCTGAAGCCGCTCGACGCGGGCAGTGACGACGAGATGGACGCGGTGTTCGGCGCGTACGCGGAGTCGTTCGACCGGATGGACTTCCTGATCCATTCGATCGCGTACGCGGAGCGAGAGTGGCTGGTGCCGGGCAAGTTCGTCGAGATCCCGCGGCAGGCGTTCCTGAACGCGATCGACATCTCGGCGTACTCGCTGGTGGGGATGGCGCGGCGTGCCAAGCCGATCATGTCCAGGACCGGCGGATCGATCCTGTCGATGAGCTACTACGGATCACAGAAGGTGGTGTTGGGGTACAACGTGATGGGGGTTGCGAAGGCGTGCCTTGAATGCACGACGCGGTACCTGGCGTCGGAGCTTGGCGAATACGGGATCCGGGTGAACACGATCTCGGGCGGGTATCTTCGTACGCTGTCGGCGGCGGGTGTGGGCGGGGCGGAAGGGATCGGGGATGCCAACCACCACCGGGCGCCGCTGCGACGCAACGTCGAGGGGGGCGAGGTGGGGCGCACGGCGGTGTATCTGGTGAGCGATCTGTCCAGCGGTGTGACGGGGGGGAACATCTTCGTGGACTGCGGGGCGAATACGATCGGAATCTAGGGGATTGGTGCGGCGTTTTGGGCGTGCGTTCGACCCGATAACCGGGAGAAATGCGGGGCCGATGGAGGGGATCGAGCCGGAGAACCGATGAGATTGTCGTGAGCATCGTGCCGACGAATCTGGCGTCGTCGATGGCGGGGACGCAGCAGGCCGAGAAGGTCGAGGCCGCGGACAAACGCAAGCGCGAGGTGGACAAGGCGCGAGCGAAGGCCAAGCCTCATAACGTCTCGCCGGAGCAGACCGACGAAGTGATCGTGCAGGTCGAGGCGGCCGAGGCGGTGCGCCACCTCGCGGGCAATGAGCAGGAAGAGGCCCACAACGATCGTCAGTCGAAGCCTCGGTACGACGCGCGTGGGAAACCCAGGCCGGACGAGGCGCCGCGGATCGATATGGAGGGGTGAAGGGTCGTCTCGTTGTCGGGGTGCGCGAACCCGCTCGCTTCCGAACGAGGCACGACCGGGAGGGAGTGCTTCTCCCAACGAGGCACGACCGGGAGGGAGTGCTCCGGGGCGCAACCATCGCGAGAGGGGTCGTCGAACTACCGCTCCCTGCCGGTCGCGGCTCGTTGTGCGCCGGTCGCGGCTCGTTGCGGGCGGGTCGCTAACTTCGGGGCGCGGAGTTGGGATGGCTTAGGCGGCGGTGTCGAGTGTGAGGGCGGGTCGCTGGCCGTGGGCGCGTTCGATGGTGCGGACGACCTCGATGAGCACGCGGGCGTCGGCGTCGCACCCGATCAGCCAGGGCGCGAAACGAAGATCCTCGGCGAGATCCTGGCTGAGAAACTGCAGCCGATCCGGCTCGGTGAGGGCGCACAGCATGCAGATGCCCGCGGCGACGCGCCCGACCGTCAGCGGGCCCGCCACGCCGCAGTCAATCTCGGATTGCAGGAACGCGCCGGTGTCGGCGACGGCGAGGTGGGCGTGCTGGCGCATGACGCGTTCGGCACGGACGACGGACCGCATGGCGGCGTCATCGTCGAGGTCGGCGAACTCGATGGCGACGGCTCGCAGGGCGGGCTCGGGCTCGTCGGGGAGCAGTCGGACGGCGGCTTCGATCACCCGGCGGCGGATCTGCTCGCAGGCGAGCCAGTCGGCGGTGACGTACCAGGCGCTGACGGCGCGTGCGGCGGCGGCGAGTGCTGGCGACGGGCTGTCGCCGCTCGAGTCGCACACGATCTTTCCCAGCTCGCGCATGGCGTCGTGCAGGCTCTCGACGTGGGCCGCGATGGTGGTGCCGTGCCAGCGGTCCAGCCGGAAGTCGATGGGCTGACGACCTCGGAGGCGATCGGTGAGTCCGAGGCGAGCGGGCGTGCGTGCGAGCAGTGCGGCGGCCTCGAGGAGCAGGCGGACGGTGCGCGCGTCACTCGGCTGCAGGCGGGTCAGGCCGGAGAACGTCACCAGCTGCGGGTCGATGCGCGCGGGGAAGACGGAGGCGTATGAGAGTGGTGTCGGCCGAGCCCAGTCGAACCATGCGGCGTCGCGGCCGACGGTCTCGGGTGTGACGATGCGGGTCGGGCCGGCGTCGGTCTGCCGGAGGATCGCGTCCAGGCCCTGCCGATCGAGGATCGCGCGGTCGTCGGCGGTGGGATCGATGGGCACGAAGCGGGCGCGTGTGCACCCTGGTGCGTTGAGGACGGCGTCGGCGAAAGCCCAGGGCAGGTCCAGGCCGATGCGGATGGGCGCGGTTGGCCAGTGGAGGGTGTCGAACCGACGGACGGCGGCGTCGCGGAATGAGTCGAAGCGGTCTGGATCGCCTGCGAGCGTGCGGCTGAGGCGGCGCGCGAGATCGGCGGCGGCGACAATGGCGGGTGAGGCGGCGGCGAACGCCGGGCCGACCGATCCTCGCCCGCGGGTGCGGTGAGCCGATCGAATCATCTCCCTCTCTCCTTGGCCGGGCGCCCGCGCCTGCGGGCCGGCGGGCCGGAGCGTCGATTCCGTGGATTCATGGCGAAATTAGGGATCGGCGTCACTGGGGCGGGGCGTGAGCCGAGCGGGCGTGATGGCACGGTTGGCGTGCGGACCGGCCGGATCGTGCGGATCGTGGATTATGGGCGGTGTGCGGCGTGGTCAGGACGGCCCGGAGAACCAGGTGGCGAGGGCGTGGAGTGTGGCGGCTCTGCCGATGGCACCGATGGATTCGGTGAGCGGGATGTCCTTGGGGCAGACCTTGACGCAGTTCTGCGCGTTGCCGCAGCTTGCGATCCCGCCCAGGCTGGTGAGGATGTCGAGGCGGTCGGGCGCCAGCTGCTTGCCGGTTTGGTGGCTGTTGAACAATCGGACCTGGCTGATGGCGTGCGCGCCGATGAACGACGCGTCCCATTTGGTCTCGTCGGGCTCAAGGGTGTACTGGGGGCAGGCTTCGAGGCAGCAGGCACAGGTCATGCAGGTTGAGAGTGTGTAGCGTGTGAGCTGCGGGCGAGCGGGCTCGCGCGGGCCCGGGCCGAGGTGGTAGGTTCCGTCGATGGGGATCCATGCCTTGATGCGTTTGAGGGCCTCGAAGGCGCGGGAGCGGTCAACCCAGAGATCGCGTACGACGGGGAACTTGGACATGGGTTCGAGTGTGATGGTGTCGCCGTGGTTGGGCGCGTACTCGTCGATGAGGCACGAGCAGCTCTGCCGGACCCGGCCGTTGATGAGCATGGTGCAGGCGCCGCAGATTTCTTCGAGACAGATGGCGTCCCAGACGACGGGCGTCGTGGCTTTGCCGTCGGCGGTGACGGGGTGTGCGGCGATCTGCTGCAGGCAGCTGATGACGTTGGCGCCGCGATCGACCTTGACGTCGAAGTCTTCCCATCGGCTGGGCCTGTCCGGGCCGTCGCAGCGTTTGATGCGGATGCGGATGGTGCGGCCGGACTTTGCGGCCTGGCGGTTGAGTCGGCGTTGCATCGGTGAGTGTGCTTGTGCGAGAGCCATCAGGTGTTTTCGTCCTGTGCCGGGCCGCCGGGATGGACAGCCTGGACGAGCTTCTTGAAATCGTTGCGGAAGTGGGCGGGCAGTTGCGGGGCGAATGCTTTGTCCAGTGGAACACAGCGGATAAGTTCGACGACGTCGGCGAGATCCTTGGCCCGCTCGACGCGGCCGAGCCCGCTGTGGAGCTTGAAGGCGATCAGGTCGGGAAGGGCGACGACCGTGACGCCCTGGAGTACGACGGTCGATCGGGGGGCCGAGCCGGTCTGCTGCTCGGTCACCAGGTGGATGGGGACGCCGTCGAGGGTGTGCTGCTTTGCGGATTCGTCCCAGAGCGCGCCGGCGGCCTGAATCGCCTCTGCGGCGGCGTCGGTGTCGGTGACAAACAGGTCAACGTCCTCGGTGGTGCGTCGGTAGCCGTGCAGGAAGACCGCGACGCCGCCCAGGACGGGCGAGCCGGTGATGCCGGCGGCGCGGCGTGCGACGTCGATGAGATGGGAATCCTGCTCGAACATGCCCAGCGCCAGTTGCTCCTGCCTTGACAGCGAAACGCCCATGATCGCCTACTTCGCGACGACCGGCTGCCCGGTTTTGTGTTGCTGTTCGGCCTCGATCTTGCCGTAGGTCCGAGGTCGGGGCCTGACGAGCCGGGTGTCCACGTCGCGATAACTGATATCGGTCGATCGTGACAGTGGATCGTACGTTGCGATGGTGGTCTTGAGGAAGTTCGGATCGTCGCGGTCGGGGAAGTCGGTGCGGAAGTGCGAGCCGCGGCTTTCCTTGCGTTTGAGCCCGCCCAGCGCGATGGCCTCGGCGAGGATGAGCATGTCGCCCAGAGCGCGGGTGTAGCTGAGTGACTGGTTGGTCCACATGGCGGCGTCGGAGAGGCGGACGCGCGAATAGCGATCGCGAAGTTGCGCGAGCTTTTCCAGGCACTGTTCGAGGCGCGGGCCGGACTTGACGACGGTCGAGGCCTCGGTCATCTCGACGCCCAGATCATGGCCGATCATGTACGGGTTGGTCTCGTCGGTCATGTCGCCGGCGTCGGCGGAGTCGAGCAGTGCCTGATGCTTTGACTGCTCGCGCTGGGCGGCGGCGTCAAAGGTGGCGGGGTCGAGCGAATCGGCGGGAGATTCGCCGGGCTCACATTCGCGGACGTAGTTGACCACGCTGGCACCGCTGAACAGGCCGTCGAAGATGCAGCTGAGCAGGGCGTTGGCGCCCAGGCGAGTGGCGCCGTGGAAGGCGAAGCTGACCTCGCCGAAGGCGTAGAGCCCGCGGATGTTGGTCATCATGTTCTCGGGTGCGCCGGGTTTCATGCCCTGGCCTGAGTCTGTGGAGACGGGCACGACGCCGCCGGCCCTGTGCTCGCCGTGCGGCTGGGGCGGGTCGTACGCGCCGTGCACGTAGCCGGTCCAGAGCCCGCCCATGGAGTAGTGGACGGCTGGAAATATCTTCATGGGGGTGAATCGCGGGTCGTCACCGACAAACTTTTCGTAGATCTCCATGATGCCGCCGAGCTTGCGCGTGAGGTAGTCCGGGTCGCGGTGTGTAAGGTCGAGGTAGACGACGTTCTCGCCGCCGATGCCCATGCGCTGATTGACGCAGACGTCGAAGAGCTCGCGGCTGGCGATGTCGCGCGGGACGAGGTTGCCGTACTTGGGGTATTTTTCTTCGAGGACGTACCATCGTTCGT
>JADFGU010000165.1 GCA_022567535.1 Planctomycetota bacterium
CAAGCCGAGGCGGGCAGTCAATCGGCACGAGCCCGTTGACGATGATCTGCGGGTCGCCCCGCTTGTGATCGACCGGGCCGAGGAAAAACTTCGGGCCGCCGTCATCGAGCAGATGCGAATAGTTCCGATAGGTCTCCGAGAAGAGAACCGCCTCGGCTGTGCCCGAGAGATCCTCGACCGTGAGGATCGCCATCTTCTGCCCCGCGTTCCGTCCGGTGCGCGACACGATTGTGCGCGTGCTCGCGACGACGACGCCCACGATCACCCGCGCGTCCTGCCTGAGGTGTGCGAGCGAGGCGCATGTTTCTTTCGTGAACGTTCGCACCCATGGCATCCACTGCTCGAGCGGATGGCCGGTCACATAGAACCCGAGCGTGCCGAGTTCCTGCCTGAGCATCTCGGAGTCGGACCACGGGTCCATACGGACGAGATGGCCCTCGCATTGCTCCGCCTGGGCCGCGTCGCCGCCGCCGAAGAGGAAGTTCTGCCCGGCCGCCCGGTCGGACGCAGCCTGCTGGCTCGCCGCGACGGCTTTGTCGATGGTCGCGGTCATGGCCGCTCGCTGCTCGCGCCCGTGCACCGGGTCGAACGCGCCGCACTTGATCAACGCCTCGATCGTCGCCTTGTTCACGATGTTGGACGGCACGCGCTCGCAGAAATCAAACAGAGAGGTGTAAGGCCTCGACACCGGCGCGGTATCGCCGTGATCCGCCGGCGTGGTTTCGGCCGCGTCGGGCGGATCGGCGGGAGCCCGAGCCGGGCGCGAGGCGCGCTCGTCGATGATGGCCTCGACGGCCTTGGCGCCCGCGCCCTTCACCGCCTTGAGCCCGAAGCGGATGTGCCCGTGCGCAGCCGTGGGAGGCTCCCCTTCATCGAAGACGACCGCGAAATCCGCCTGCGACAGATTGATGTCGGGCGGGCGGATCTTGATGCCGTGGTCGGCCAGCTCGTCCGAGCCGGGCACGTGCACGCGCGTGCGCCGAGTGTCTTCGACGTACGGGATCCAGTCGCTGATCTTCTGCGCCTGGGACTCGAAGCTCAGGAACGCCGCCATGTACTGCTTGGGGAAGTACCGCTTGAGGTACGCGGTCTTGTACGCGACGATGGCGTACCCGGTCGAGTGGCTCTTGTTGAAGCCGTACCCCGCGAACTTCAGGATGAGATCGAACAACTCCTCGGCCTTGTCCCTGGGCAGCCCCTTACTCTCGGCGCCCTGGACGAACTTCGGCCGGCTCGCGTCAATGATCGTGTGCTTCTTCTTGCTGATCGCCTTGATGAGCGTGTAGGCGGCGCGGAGCGGGATGTCGCCCAGCTCGTGCACGATCCGCATCACCTGCTCCTGGTACACCATGACGCCGTACGTCTCGGCTGTGAACCTGTCCACGATCGGGTGCACCCTGGGAACCCGGTCCTGCCCGAGCTTGCGCCGGGTGAAGTCGGGGATGAGGTCCATGGGTCCGGGACGGAACAGCGCGTTGGCGGCGATGAGGTCTTCGATCCGATCGGGCTTCATCTCGACCAGCAGCCGCCGCATCCCGCCGGACTCGAACTGGAACACGCCCGTCGTGTCGCCCCGCCGGAACAGATCGAAGACCCGCTGGTCGTCGAAGTCGAGCCGTTCGAGATCGAGCGGGTGTGCGGCTGCGTGAGTCGGCGCGTCCTGGACCGCCTCGAACTCGTCGCCCCGTCCCACGGCGCGGTAGATCTCCTGCTCGGGGAGCGTCTGCGTGATCAGCGCCCTGCACCGCTCGATGGTCGAGAGTGTCCTGAGACCGAGGAAGTCCATCTTCAGCAGCCCCATCCGCTCGCACGTCGGGCCGTCCCATTGCGTCACGATCTCGTGCTCGCCCGCGTTGGACTGCTTGAAGAGCGGGACGATCTCGCACAGCGGGCGCGTGGCGACAATGACGCCCGCAGCGTGGACCGAGCTGTGCCTGGCCTGACCCTCGATGACGCGCGAGTTGTCGATGAGCTGCCGCACGGTGTCGGCGTCAACGTGTCGCTCCGGTGAAACATCTTTGTTCACCCGGTCGAGCGCCGCGGGCTTCCCGTCATAGAGGCCTTTGAAGTCCGGCTCCTGCTCAAGCGCGCTGTCGAGCGTAATCCCCAACTGCTCGGGGATCATCTTGGCGATGCGGTCGGCGATGGGAAGCGCGATGTCGAGCACGCGCGCGACATCGCGGATGGCGGCCCGGGCCTTGAGCGTGCCGAAGGTGATGATCTGTGCCACGTGCCCGTACTTCCGGCGCACATAGTCGATGACCTCGCCCCGGCCGTCCTGGCACAGGTCGATGTCGATGTCCGGGTACTCCGACCGATCGGGGTCGGTGAACCGCTCGAAGAGCAGCCCGTACCGCACCGGGCACGCGTTGGACAGCCCGAGCACGAACCCGACCATCGTCCCGACCCCGGACCCGCGCGCCAGCGCCGGGATGCCGCGCATACGACCCCAGTTCACGAAGTCCCAGACGATCAGGAAGTACGCGCTGATGAGCTTGTCGGCGAGGATGCCCAGCTCGCGTTCGAGGCGCGCCCACTTTTCGGCGTTGCCGGGCGCGTCGCGGTCGAGAATGCCCGGGCCATAGCGCCACACCATCCCCGCCTCGGACATCATCCGAAGAGCCAGGTCGCAGTCGAGTTTGAGCTGCTCGGGGTCGAGTGTGTCCCGGGTTGAATCGAATGGCTCCAGCGTGAATTTCGCGCAGAAGTCCTTGTACCAGGCGTTGAGGTCGCCGGCGTACGCCTCGTCGTCGTGCTTGGGCAGATCAGCCTCGTCGGGGATCTGCACGCGCACCACCGGCGTGTGACTCGCGCCCAGCGCCAGCTTCACATTGCACCGCTTGGCGATCCGCACGGTGTTGTCCAGCGCCTCTCGCCCGGGATCGCCCGGCTTGGAGCCGAACTGCGACTCGAACAGCTCGCACATCTGCTCCGGGCCTTTGACGTACAGCTCGGGCGTGTAGTGAAGACGGTCGGGATCGCTCTTGACTTTGCCCATCGAGATGCAGATAAGCGTGTCGTGGGCGTCGTGGTCTTCTTGTCTGAGAAAGTGCGCGTCGTTGTCGCACACCAGCGGCAGGTCCAGCTCGCCCGCCAGCCGGATCAGGTGCCCGTTGATCGCGTTCTGCTCCGCGACGTGCGACTGCAGCTCGACGAAAAAGCGGGGCCCCGTGCCTTCGTCGGCGAAGGTCCGGGCGTGCCACCGCGCCGCCTCGATTGCCTTGTTCCAATGCGAGCGGTCGTTGGAGCGGTTGAACGACGCGAGGTGCTCGCCGAGTTCTGAGCCGAGGTGCCCGCTGATGGCGATGAGCCCGGCGCCGTGCGATTCGAGCAGCGCGCGATCGATGCGAGGCTTGTAGTAGAACCCGGTGAGGTACGCCTCGGAGCACAGGTACAGCAGGTTGGTCCAGCCTGTGTTGTTCTCAGCCAGCAGGACCAGGTGGTACCCGCCGTCGGCGACGCCGGTGTGCGTGCGGTCGTGACGATCGCCGGGCGCGACGTAGGCCTCGACGCCCAGGATCGGCTTGATCCCGGCCTTGTTGCACGCGAGGTAGAAGGCGACAGCCCCGAACAGGTTGCCGTGGTCGGTGATGGCGACCGCGTCCATGCCCAGCTCTTTCACGCGGGCCACCAGCCGATCGATGCGGTTGCCGCCGTCCAGCAACGAATATTCGGTGTGCAGGTGCAGGTGGGCGAAGCGGGGGGAGGGCGTGCCGTCTTTATCCACAATATGTTGGGGGTAATCTGTCATAAGACCCCTGATGGTGGGTAATCCAGGCCTCTACGGGCCGAATGGGGATCGTACCCACGTGTGACACCGTACGCCGGCTTGTGCCGCAGGCCGGGCAGACGACAGCCTGTCCACAATGACCGAAAGCGATTCGGCGGTCTCCCCCTAAGATCAAGGCATGACCACGTGGCGGACAATCTGGAACTCACGGGCCCAACGGGTCGCCGGGTCGGTCCGATCGGTCGAGTTTTCGGGGATGTCTCTGCGGACGCGGGTGGCAGCGACACTGATGCTCATCGTGATCGTCCTGCTGCTGTTCGGGCTGGTCGTGGTGGGGCTGATCGTGGCCGTGCCGTTGATCGTGATCGGCGTCCTGACCGCCGGAATCCGGCGTCTCCAGGCCGCAGTTCGGCCGAGGCGCGCCGCCATGGAGGGACGCGAGAACGTCCGTGTGATCGTGCGGCGGGATCAGGCCTGACCGATCACTCCTCAAACCCCTTCGCCGGAAACTCCGGCTCCTCACCCGTGAGCACGCGCCACACGTCCCTGACGACCCAACTCATACCGGTCTTGGCCGTGACCGTGCCCGCCGCCAGGTGGGGATAGAGCGTGGCGTTCGGGATGTGCCAGAGCGGATAGTCCGCGGTGATCGGCTCGCAAGGATCGTGCACGTCCAGCAGGGCGCGAGCCTTGGGGTGTGCCCGGAGAAAGTCGGCCAGGGCATCCGGATCGATCACAAAACCTCGGCTGGTGTTGACCAGCAGCACGGATTTGTTGAGCCCGGCGAGCCTCGACGCGTCCAGAAAGTGCCGGTTGCCGGGGCGCGAGTCGATATGGATGGAGAGGATGTCAGCCCGCGCGAGCAGGTCGTCCAGCGCGACGTGCTCCGCGCCATGGCGGTCCTGGGGTGCGATTTCGATCACGTCGTTGAACAGGACGCGCATATCGAGTGCGGCACCGACCCGGGCCATGGCCTGCCCGATGCGACCCAGCCCGAGCAGCCCGAGCGTCAGGTCGCTGAGCTGGGGGTTGCGGAAGTACTGCTGCCGGATCGCGTGCCAGTCGTCGCCAAGGGCGGGCTCGGTGAGGGTTGTCCGCCGGCGCAGCGCGTCGAGGATGATCGTCGTGACGAACTCGACGACGGCGCGGGTGTTGGCGCCGGGGGTGTGGACGACAGCGACGCCTCGCTCGCGGCAAGCGCCCAGGTCGATGTTCTCAAGTGCCACGCCCGCACGGCCGACGACCCTGAGCCCGGGCGCCCGGTCCAGCAGGTCGGCATCGATGCGCGTGTAGGTGCGGACGATCAGCCCGGCCGCCCTGGCGAGCAGATTGTCGAACCCGGGGTCGCTCGAAGTGCATCGGATCAGCTCGCACCGTGTGGCGAGCCACTGTGCCGGGCCCGGCTCCAGACCCTCGGTTTGGATCACAAGATGTTCGTGCATAAGGACTTACGCGAGATGTCGCCCAGGTAGTGCTGGAGCGTGTGTCGGATGATATCGGCGGAAGATCCCGACGTTTTTTGCCCATTCCATCGAGAATGACCGATAATGGCGGCTCGAAGGGCGCGTCGGGTCGGTTGCCGTGCAGGCGCTCGGCCCGCACCACCCGCACCGGAGAACGAACCAATGAACAAAACGGGCCTGATCGAGAAAGTGGCAGCGGAACTGGAGAGCACGAAGTCCGACGCGACCCGCTACGTGGAAGCGGTGCTGGAGGCGATCGCCGGCGGCGTCAAGGAGGACGCCAAGGTCACCATCGCGGGGTTCGGGACGTTTCTTCGCAAGGAGCGTGCGGGCCGGATCGGCGTGAACCCGATCACCAAGGCGCCCATCGAGATCAAGCCCTCGAAGACCTGCACCTTCCGCGCCTCGCCGGCACTCAAGGGCGCGCTGTAGCGCTGAGCCGCTCGTGTATTCTGCGTGGTCCGCGGACGGCATTCACGCCCCTGTGCACATCTAAAGGAGGCCCAAGCGCCAGCGCGGGCTCTCAGCG
>JADFGU010000166.1 GCA_022567535.1 Planctomycetota bacterium
TGGCCGAACGAACACCAAGCCGCCGCCCTCCACGAGGGGTCGCCGCCACGAACACATATGATGCTGGCACCCGAGAAACCCGGCTCATGGAGAAGTCTACCGCGCCGGACAGGGCACGTTGATCTCTCCCGCGCCGGCGTCCACAATACCCCCGCACCCGTCCGCTCAGCCCGCACCCACGACCGAGGTTCGGACCACGCCATGACCACTCTGTCCGGTAACCTCCCCCTCCAGGTCACGCCCCGAGGAAAGGCCTCCATGCGAGCACTCTACAAGCACCACGCCGGCGTCGGCCTGGCCCTGGACGACAGCCGTGCCAAGCCCTCGCCCGGGCCTCGCGATGTCCTCATCCGGGTCACCAAGGCCGGGATCTGCGGCACGGACCGACACATCTGGGAGTGGAATCCATGGGCCGCCTCGCGCGTCCCCGTCGGCATCGTCACCGGCCACGAGTTCGTCGGCGTGATCGAGTCCATCGGCTCGGCCGTCACCAGGTTCCAGCCCGGCCTGCGCGTCTCCGCGGAGGGACACATCACCCGCGGCATCGACTACAACTCGCGCACCGGAAACGCCCACATCGCCAGTGGCGTCGAGGTCATCGGCGTCGACCGCGACGGGTGCTTCGCCGACTACATCGTCATGCCCGAAGACAACATCTGGCCCATGCACCCCGACATCCCCGACACCATCGGCGCCGTCATGGACCCGCTCGGAAACGCCGTCCACACCGTCATGGAAGCGGGCGTCTCAGCGCGCACGGTCCTCATCACCGGCGTGGGTGTCATCGGGCTGATGGCCGTCACCGTCGCCAAGGCCGCCGGCGCCTCGCGCATCTTCTGCACCGACCTCGATCCGCGACGACTCGATCTCGCCCGCACACTCGGGGCGGTCGAGGCCTACGACGCTCGCGACCCAGCGTGGGTCGACGACGTGAGAAACAACTGCCGCGGCGAGGGCGCCGATGTCCTCCTCGAAATGTCAGGTGCTGAATCGGCGTTCAACCAGGGCTTCGCCGCGCTGCGCAACGGCGGCAAGGCGGCACTGCTCGGCGTCCCCGCAAAGCCCTTCCCATTCGACTTCAACGCCAATGTCATCTTCAAGGGCGTCACGGTTGTCGGGATCTACGGCCGACGCATGTTCAAGACCTGGTACCAGATGGAGGAACTGCTCCTCTCAGGCCGACTCGAACTCGACGACATCATCACCCACGAGTTCCCGCTGGAGCAGTTCGAGGACGCTTTCGGAGAAATGATCTCGGGCCGGGGCATCAAGGTTGTGCTCAACATCGGGGACTAGCCCGATCACACGCGAGCGGGAACATGTCAAAGACGCTCTGATCTGAGCCCCCTGCGCCAGCAGGGGGTCCTCTCTCGCTTCTAAAAACCCCGGCTCCCGCCCAGGCCGAGGCAATTTCCCGACCCTTGGGACGTTCTACAAATGGAATCGCGCGTGCCAAACAAAAACCGTGCGCGCCTTGCGTTTCGTGAGAAAGTGGCCTAGAATTGCACGCACGGGGAATCCCGCGCTGCATTCGACGGTTCAAGTCGGCGGGCTGGGTGGTTCTCGGTCGGCTCTCGGAGACTCGAAATGAGCGCATCGGGCACGGGCGGCTCAAGACGGGCCGCCACACTCATCACGCTCGCGATCATGATCGCGGTCATCGCCGCGGTGTCGCTGGGCGCGTACGCGATGATCGGGTCCAGGACCGGCGGGGGCGCCGGCTACGCCACCGCTGATCTCGTCCCTGTGCAGCGCATGGACTTTGACATCACCACGACCGCCATGGGCGAGCTGGCCGCCGCCCAGCAGCTCGAGATCCGATCGATGCTCGAGAGCGAGTCCACGATCATCGAGGTTGTCGACGAAGGGATTACGGTCAAGAAGGGCGACCTGCTGGTGCGCCTCAACTCCGACCGCATCCAGACCGCGATTGAGGAGGACGAGCTGCGTGTGGAATCCGCCCGGTCCGAGGTGGTCGCCGCCGAGAACGCCGTCCTTATTCAGGAGAGCCGAAACGCGTCCTCGCTCCGAGACGCCACGCTCCAGGTCACTCTGAAGAGCCTCGCGCTGGAGCAGTGGCTCAAGGGCGACGACAAGAAGGAGCTGCTGCGCATCCGCCTGCGCATTGATTCCGCCAAGAGCGAGCTCAAGCGCCTCAGACGCGAGCTGGAAAAGGACATCCAGCTGAACCAGCAGGACTTCCTGAGCGACAACGATCTCGCCAAGTCCGAGCTCGCCGTCGTCAAGGCCGAGGCCGAGTCGGAGACCGCGCATCTCGAAAGGGAGATCTACAAGGGCTACATCCGACTACGCGAGGAGAAGATCAAACAATCCGACGTCGTCCAGGCCGAGGCCAAGCTCCTCGAGGTCGAGATCCAGAACGACATTGAACTGGTGAGCAAGGAGGCCAAGCGAAGCAACGAACGAAGCCAGTTCCAGCGTCGCGAAGCCCGCCTGGCCCGACTTCGGGCCGAACTGGAGGCCACGACAATCGTCGCGCCCTCGGACGGCCTGGTCGTCTTCGGCACGAGCCTGCAGCGCAATCGCAGGTGGGGCAACTCCGGCGAGGGTCCGCTCCAGATCGGGCGAAGGGTGTATCCCAACATGCTCCTGATCGTGCTGCCCGACACCGCCGAGATGGTCGCCACCGTCCGCGTGCACGAGAGCCTCGTCGGTCAAATCCGTCCCGGGTACAAGGCGACCGTCAAGATCGACGCTACGGGCGGCGAGACGTTCACCGGCACCATCATCGACATCGGCGTGCTGGCTGAGGGCGGCGGGTGGATGGACCCCAACCGACGCGAGTACACCGTCCGAATCGCGCTCGACGTCGATGGCGAGTCCGCAAAGCTCAAGCCCTCGATGCGCTGTGAAGCCAAGATCTTCATCGACCACGTCGCCGACGCGCTGGCCATCCCGCTCCCGGCGCTCTTCAGCGAGGGATCGCTCCGCTACGTCTATGTCCGCCAGAGCGGCAAGTTCGTCAGGCGCCCGGTCAAGATCAGCCGCAGAAGCGACAACTACGTCGAGATCCTTGAGGGTCTCGCCGAGGGCGACCGCGTCCTTGTTCGCGAGCCCTCCCCGTCCGAGGTCATCCAGCGAGACTGGGACCAGCAGGAGCTCGCCGCCGTCGGATTCACACTCGACGAGGACGGCAAGGCGGTCTCGATGCAGCCCCGAACCGCCCGTGGATCCGGTTTCTCCCGTGGCAGTCCTTCCGGCGGCGGTTCCGGTGGTCCCACCGAGGGATTGCAAGGGGGCGAGGGCCGAGATCACGGATCCGCCCGCCGAGGCCGGGGCACGCAGTAGGCCTCGGGCGAACTCAATCCACGCGTCGCATCCGCGGAAGAATCCGAGCCTTCGCGGACTCAGACTCGGCGTCCGGCTCACATGTCGACACGACAAACCGATCTGACGGCGCTCTATCCCGCGAGCCGCCCGGCTTCGTCCGGTCCGGGCAACGGGCTCCGGCCGAACCTCTCCCACGAATGCCCGACCGGCTCAGGGTGGAAGGCGTCGTCGGACACATCGAAGCCCTCGGCCGACACGATCGAAAGCCCCGCCACGCTCGCCAGCGCGTACGTGCGGCCGCCGTCCCATTGCAGGTCCGCGATCTCGTCCATGTCGAACTCTCGGACCGTGGGGCGGCACGGATCGTGCGGTGTCCAGTCGATCACCACGGCGTTTCGGCCGTTGCTTAGCCCGACGATCGTCCCCGGCGCGTACGCGGGCGTGACCGAGATCAGCGCGCGGTAGGCCACGGGGTCCAGCCGCTCACGCCAGGGCGACTCGCCCATGAGCCTGAGGGCCCGAACCGTCGGGATGGCGGGGCGCTCGGCCGGTTGCTTCTCGTCCGTGTCCGCCATCTCCGGCGGCGCCTCGTGCTCGGGGAAGCGCAGCGCGTCGAAGAGGTCCGCCACCGCGACGATCCGCGCGAATACGTGGATGTCTTCGCCCACGACCGCGCGCGCCGATCCGCGCCGATCGGTCTTGGGCGGGAAGCCGCTGCCGTCGAAATGTTGATGGTGATTGAGCACGGCCGCGGCGCCCGCCGCTCCGATCGTCTCGCGCACCAGCGACCACCCGATCCGCGCGTGCTCGCGCCACGCCGGGTCGTAGGTGTTCCGCTCACGCCGCCATCGTTCGAGAACGACCGGGTCCAGCCTCATCTGCCCGATGTCGTGGAACATGGCGCCCAGCCCGAGGTTGGTGACGTCGCGGGCGTACCACTCGTCGAGCCGACTCCGCTGCTGGACGAGGTATTCCGCCAGCCTGAGCCCCATCATCACGCTCAGGATGCACACGTTGGCCCCGTGTGCCAGCGCCGGGTGCCCGTTTCGGATCATCTCCTCGACGAACATGATCGAGCGCGGCGCCCGCAGCATCCGCCGGATCAACTCGACGATCGACGCGCGATAGCGCACGTAGTCGAGCCGACTGTCGCGCCCCGCCAGGGCGCCGTCGAAGGCGTCGATGACGGTTTCGGCGACCTCGCGCTGGGCCCGGAGCACCTCGGGGCGTATCTGCTCGTCCAGGTCGGCAAACGCCGGGTGCTCGATCCACATGGCGCCGATCGGGAGCTCGCGCAGGCGCCGGATCGAACGGCGTTCAAGCGTCACCCCGGCGCTGAGCAGCGTGGTCCCCGGTCGTTTCGGGTGACACACCGCGACCGCCAGCGTCATGCCCGGCCTCACGTCCTCAACGCCCACCCTCAGCATCGGATCCTCCCAAAGCCCCGGTATCGGCCGAATCGGGCCCGGGATTCGGTTCGGACCGCTTTACCCCAATCCGAAGACCATCACGACGTACACCAGATAGACCACAAACAGCAAGAGTCCCTCCAGCCGCGTCAGCTCGCCGCGCGTCCGCATCATCGGAAAACAGATCACCGCGAACCCCATCATCACGAAGATGTCGCGACGGATCACCGAATCGGGCACCACGATCGGCCGGATCAGGGCCGACACCCCCAGCACGAACAGGATGTTGAATATGATGGACCCGAGCACGTTGCCCACCACCAGGTCCATCTCCCGGCGCAGTGCAGCGATCACGCACGTCGCCAGTTCCGGCAGCGACGTTCCCAGCGCCACCACCGTGAGACTCACCACCACCGCCGGCATGCCCAGCTCGATCGCGATCGCCTGCGTCGCCGCCACCAGCAGTTTCGCCCCGCCGGCCAGCACCACCAGCCCAATGGCCACGAGCATTGGCCCGGCCCACCACCGCCCTGATCCACCGCTGTTCGATTCCTGTTGTCCTTCGCCTTTGTCCATCAGGTAGCTCGACCCGACGAACGCGATCCCCAGCGCGATCAGCACGGAGGCCTCGAACCGACTCACCAGCCCGTCACGCAGCACGACATACCCGAGCCCGCACACGAGGATCATGAACGGCACCTCGCGCCGGAGCACCGTCAGCCTGCACGCTACCGGGTACACCATCGCCGTCACGCCCAGAATCAGCCCCACGTTGGCGATGTTCGATCCGATCACGTTGCCGACGTTGATCTCGGGCTTGTTCACGATCGCCGTCTGGATCCCCGCCGCCAGCTCGGGCAGGCTGGTCCCGAACGCGACGATTGTCAGCCCCACCAGCATCGACGACAGACCCATCCGCCGCGAGATCATGATGGCGCCGCGCACCAGGGATTCGGCGCCGCCGACCAGCAGCACCAGGCCGCACAGCAGCCTGGTCACCGATCCCGCGTCCAGG
>JADFGU010000167.1 GCA_022567535.1 Planctomycetota bacterium
GACTGTCGTCGTCCCCTTCGATCGCCACACTCCAATCGGCCACGTCCGCGAGCAGCAGTCGCGGCGGCTCCCGAAATGCCGGCCGCACCTCGCCTCGAGCGTCCGCAACTCGGCGCTCTCGCACAAGCCGGTTTCCGTCCAGGCGGTAGGTGTGCTCGGCCGGGCCGCCCGGGACATCTGGATTCACGCTCACGCTTCGCGTTGTGATTCTCAGGACGCCCTCGGTGACCTCAACCCGGTCCCGCATGGTCAGATCGCCCGTGCCGAGGTCTTCGCCTATCAAGTCGAAGACCGCATGAGCGGCTGCGTCCCAGCGGACCGACGAGGATGCAGTCGCGTGGATCCGTGTCGCGGAGAGTGTCAATGACGACGTGGCGATGGAGATCGCCGCGAGAATCGCGACCGCCGCCAGCAGCTCGATGAGTGTGAGTCCGCGTCGTCGACTCGCCGGTCGCTGGATGTGACGCGTCATCTTCACGGCGCCGTCTCCGGCAGGGCGATGGAGCGGATCACGACACCGTCTCCGTCTTCAAACACGAGGTACACGTAGTCCGCCAACCCTTCGTCCGGATCCTGGGCCTCCAAGCGCTCAATCTTCACCGGCGATCGACATTGCGCATCTGGCCAATTGATCTCAATCCCCACAAACGAATCACTGCTGACTGCCGACGGATCGATTCCAAACGAGGTTGGATCCGCCATGAATGAATCCGCCAGCCGAGCGAGTGAATGGACGTCCCGCCTGGGTGCTTCGAGCGAGCGGCGTGCAGCGCCGATGAGCCGCGCACACGCCGTTGCGGCAACCGTCAGCACCACGGTCGCCGCGAGAGCCTCGAACAGTGTGAAGGCGGGTCGTGTCACGGGGCTTGCTCCACCCATCCGGTGAGGCCGGACACACGAAGCGTCCCGGCTCGCTCGCCGACTCGAAGCGACACCCGGTAATCCGTGCTCTGACCGCGGCGGTCGATGTGCACCACATCGATCCGAGCGTCACCGGCCCGGTCGAGCAGTCGGGCGCTGACATGCGAGCCCAATGTGAAGGCTCGCACTCGGCCAATTCCAACTGGCCACAGTTCGACGGTGTTCGACTCCTCGCCAATCCGGAGAATCACCTGATCGCCCGTGGATGCGAGGAACCGGGCCTGGGCGTCCGCGTTGCGGAAGACCGACGCCGCTTCTTGCAGCTGCACGGCCTCATGGGCGCCGGAGAGGCCCGCCGTGGCCATCGCGGCCGCGATCGCGAGCAGCGTCACGACCGCCATCACCTCGATGAGCGTCAGGCCTGGCCGCATCAGTGGTCGCCCCGCAGTCTGATGGAAGAGATATCCGCGTTCTCGCCCTCGCCGCCCATGACGCCGTCGGCGCCCAGGCAGATCACCTCGTACGGGTGTCCGCCGGGACCCGGGGCGACGTACAGGTAGGCGTTGCCCCACGGGTCGGTAAGCTGATCCGCTCCGAGGTAGTACGGATCGGTCGGCGTCGCGTGGCCGTCCGAGAGCGCCGCGAGCCCCAGATCGACGGACGGGAGCGAGCCCTCTTCGATCCGGTACGCCTCGATCCGCTGCACGATCTGGCCGATCCCGGTCCGGGCGAGGTTCTGCTTGCTGCGGCCGATGCTCCCGCCGAACCCGATGGCGAGGGTTGCGGCCAGGATACCCAGAATGACGACCACCGCCAGGACCTCGACAAGCGTCATGCCGGCGCGCACGTGCCTGTGATCGGTTCGCATCAGAGCGTCTCCTGAAGTCGGATGAGTGGGAGGATCGCGGCCATGGCGACCGTGCCGACCATGACCGCGAGCATCAGAACCACCGCGGGCTCGAGCAGCGAGGTGAGCCGGTCCACCAGCCGATGAGCACGGCGCGATTCGCGGTTCGCCAGGCGGGACAGCATGACACCCAACTCGCCGCTGGCCTGCCCCGCGGCGACCAGGGCCACGAACTGGGCGTCGAACCAGCGAGGATCCGAGAGGGCGTCGCCGATGGAGTCGCCGCGTTCGATTCTCAGGACGGCCTCTTCGATCTGTCGCCGCAGGCCTCCGCCGACCGGTGGGCCGAAGGTCGGCGCGATGATCCGGAGCGCCTCCGCCGCCGGGACCCCGGCCTTGGTCATCTCGGCCAATTCTCCGCACATCCGGGCCACAAGCAGCTTTCTCACGACGCGGGGCGCGAATCGGTCCGTTCGCGCGGACAGATCGATGCCACGGCGGCGGGCGGCGGAGTGCACAGCCGCAGCGATCAAGCCGGCAGCGATCACTCCCGGCACCGTCAGCCACCACCACGCGGCCACGCCCTGCCCGAAGCCCATGACCAACGAGGTCAGCCGCGGCGGCTCGACACCGGCTTGGTCGAGAAGACCGACCAGCACGGGCAGCGTCTTGGTGCTCAGGAACACGACCACGCCCAGGCCGACGAGGGAGACCACGAACGGATACGTGAGCGTTCCGATGAGCTTGGCCATTAGCTCGCCCGAACGCTCGTGCCGCTCGGCGAGCCCCGAGAGCACCGAGGGCAGCTCTCCCCTGTGCTGCCCGGCCGTGATCATCGCGACTTCGGTCGGATCGAACCAGCCCGGCCGGGACTGCATGGCCTCAGAGAGTGAACTGCCGTCCTTGAGCATGTCTGCGAGCGCCAGCAGCATGGCCCGTGTCGAGCTGGGAGCGCCCCGCGCTGCCGAGGAGATGGCGTCCATCAGGGGTATGCCCGAATCCAGCATGGTCGAGAGCGAGTCAAACAGGTCGGCCTTGGCCCGCGTCCGCCGGCGCCGTGCGTGGTGGTGAGCCGCTCTCACAATGGTCTGCAGGACCGGTGGAACCGACCAGTCGGCTCTACCGTGCAGGGGCCGGATGTCCAGAACGCGCAGGCCGGCCGATCGCAGCGCCGCCCGGGCCGCCGCCGACGTGTCCGCGATCACCTCACCCCGGGTTACTGATCCGCCATCGGGCATCGCCTTGTACCTGTAGACGCTCACGTCGTAGCCTGGACCACCCGGTCCACCTCCAGTTGGCCGGTCAAACCCTCTGAAACGAGTCGCGCGCCTTCCTGGCTCAGGCGGCGCATGCCCGCGTCGATCGCGCCCGCGCGGATCTCGGCCGGCGAACCGCCCTGGGTGATGGATTCACGCACGCGATCGTCCACCGTGAGCAGCTCGAATACACCGATCCGCCCCGCGTATCCGGAATCGAAGCACTGTTCACAGCCCTCACCGCCGCACGCACGATGGATCCTTCGCACCAATCGCTGCGCGAGCACGGCCGAGAGCGAAGCGCTCACCAGGTACGGCTCAACGCCCAGGTCGATCAGCCGCGTGACCGCTCCGGCCGCGTCGTTGGTGTGCAGCGTCGAGAACACCAGGTGGCCGGTCAGCGAGGCCTGGATGGCGATCCGGGCCGTGGCCGCGTCGCGGATCTCGCCGACCATGATCACATCGGGGTCCTGCCGGAGGATGTGCCGCAGGCCGGTGGCGAATGTGACCCCCTTGCGGTCGTTGACCTGGGCCTGGCTGATCGCGATCCCGCTGCCGGAGAGCTCGTACTCGATCGGATCCTCGATCGTCATCACGTTCAGATCGCAACCCCGGTCGCCGGCCCGCTCGGTGGCGATCCAGCGGAGCGTGGTGTACAGCGTGGTTGTCTTTCCGCTGCCGGTGGGGCCGGTGACCAGCACGATGCCGTTGGCTCGCCCGGCGGCGGCCAGGAACGGCTCGCGCACATGCCCGGGCATCCCGAGCGACTCGAACCCGGCCAGGTGCTCACCGCGTGCGCTCTCGAGCAGGCGGATGACGGCCCTTTCCCCGTGGCTGGTCGGGAGCGTGCTGATGCGCAGGTCGATGGATCGGGCCGACTCCCCGGATCCGATGGTCACCGTGGCCCGGCCGTCCTGCGGGAGGCGCTTCTCCGCGATGTCCATGCGGCCCATGACCTTGATGCGGCTGACGACCGCGGTGGTCAGCTTGATGGGCAGCTCGCGGGCGGTGTGCAGCACACCGTCGACGCGGTAACGAACCAGCGTTCGCCCCTCAAGCGGCTGGACGTGCACGTCGCTGGCGCCGCGGCCCAGCGCCTCGAACAGCAGTGCATCGACCAGTCGGATCACCGGACCCTTGCCGGTGGTCGAAAGAAGATCCCGTTCCGCGCAGACGAGCAGCTCGTCCAGGTCGTCCGTCGGCACATGCACCTGAACCTGATCTTGGTACCGGTGCCGGGAGTACGCCTCGTCGATCAGCCGGGCGATCAGTTCGGCGTCGCACAGCTCAGAAGCGACCGGTCGTCCCAGACGCACGCCTGTGTTGAACACGGCCGCGGAATCCGTCGAGTCGGCGATCCGCAGGCGCTCTCGCCCCTGTTCGTCCATACCGTTACTGATGATGAGGTGCTCTCGGGCGAAGTCGCGGGGGATGCGGGCAAGAAAGTCCTCGCTCGGGACGCCGGCCGCGTCGTGTGGCGTGGCAAGCCCGTTGATCTGCGATGTTTGAGCACGACTCATGTGTGCCTCTTGGAATCCGCTACCGGATGATCCTGGGTTCGACGACGGGCCACCCGTCGTCAATCCCGGCCTGGCCGGACGCCAGATCGCTGGCGTACTTGAGCGACTCGAAGCCCGGTCCGCGCATCACGTCCGCGCGGATGAACACGAAGAACCGGCTGCGGCTGCGCGACGTGGCCCGGCTCGTGAACAATTCCCCGATCAGGGGGATGCTGCCCAGGATCGGCACCCGGCTCACGGATTCGCCCTCTGTGATGGTCTCGATCCCGCCGACCACGATCGTGTACCCGTCCGGGATCGTCGCCACGGAGGCCACCTTGCTCTCCTGCCGCGGCGGCGGGATGGACGGATCGCTCGACTCGCCCACGAAGGAGCTGAGCGACACGGAGTACTCCAGCTCCAGGTGATCGCCGCTGGCGATCGTCGGGGTCACGGTGATGACGGTGCCCGCCGGCACGGCCCCCCCGAAGCTGGTGGTCGCGACGGTGTTGGAGGCGTTGACCGACACGAACGGCTCCTCGACCACCGCGTCGAACGTCGCCTGCTGGTTGTTGCCCACCAGCACGTACGGGCGGCTCAGCGCACGCCCCTTGTTCACCGTCTCCAGCGCACGGATGACGGCCGAGAACTCGCCCGGGTTCAATACGGCGCCGGTCAACCCCGATCCGCCGGCCCCCTCGCCGATCGCGCCGCCCACCGGCCCGAGCCCGAACAACGACATCAGACGCAACGTGGTATTGCCCTGCAGATCGATCAGCTTCTCGAGCTGCACGGCCAGGTCGAGTGAATCGCTCTCGCTCAGGCTGACCATCACCACCTCCAGCCGGACCTGGGGCTGACGAGTGTCCAAAGAATCGATCAGCTCGCCCAACTGATCCAGCATCCGCGGCTCGCCGATCGCGATCAGAGTGTTCGTCGCGCCGTCGATGGTCAGCGACACCGCCCGGCCGACCACAACGTCCTGTGAAACCGACCGGCGGTCCGGCTCACCTTGATCGCTGTCCGGCAACGCGCCCCCGAACGCGCCGCCCGCTGGTGGTCGACGCACGTCCATCTGCGTCGTACCGGCGGCGTTCGTGCGTTGCTGGCCGGATCCAGCGTCGTCAGCCGCACCCGTGTCCAGCGCACCCGCCTCGATTAGGCCGGACAGCACGCCCAGCAGATCATCGGCGCTGCGGTTGCGCACCACGTACCGGCGGATCGCACGCCG